>PBMZ01000073.1 GCA_002722955.1 Planctomycetaceae bacterium
AATCAGCACCGCTGCGATGTCCGTTGGACAGCAGAGATCGGCCATGGCTGACGAAAAGAAGTCCGAAGTCGTGAAACGAGGAATTGCCGAGCTTCGGCTACGCTCGTCGCAAATGGACAAGCTCGGACGATTTTACGGCGAGACCCTTGGACTTCCCACTACGATGGAAGCCGATTCGCTTGTCGTCACTGCTGGGCAAACATTGATACGGTTTGCCCCAGCATCAACAAACGAGAATGACGGTCCGTTTTATCATTTTTCCTTCAATATCCCCGAGAATAAGCTTGAATTGGGGCGAGCTTGGCAGAAGAAGAGGACTCCGCTGGTGAAACGCGGTAATCCGGAAGTGATTCACTTTTCTCGTTGGAACGCTCACTCCGTCTTCTTCAATGATCCAGCCGGTAACATTCTGGAGTATATCGCGCAGCACGATTTAAAGAATTCGGCGCCTGGCGCGTTTACGACCAAAGACATTCTTTACGCCAGCGAGATTGGACTTGTTGTTGACGACGTCGGCAGCACAGTCACAGCAGCGAAGGACTCATTGGGAATCGGCGTCTATCGCGATAAAGCAGAATTCTTTGCCTCACTTGGAGATGAACACGCGCTATTGATGTTGGTCAAACGCAATCGACTTTGAACGCCAGACAAGACACGAAAAGCTGCCGTGCATCCTGTCAACGCTGTAATTCGTCACGAAAGAACGGGCATCTTGAAAAGCGACAAGCATCACTTCGAAGTTCGCACAAACAAGACTTAGTTCGTTTAACGCCCAGCCACAGGCGTTAAACGAACTCTTTTCACTTGCTGCGAATCGAATAGAGATGCGATCGAGCTCTCATTAGCAGCCGGTTGTCGTTGAATACTAGGCAGCTTCCACAGGACTCCAATTCATTACGGGTGACCTCTTCGTACTCTGGGCCGGTTTTGAAGACGACGGTTGTCCCATCCGTGCTGCAGGCGAAGACATAGTCCCCTTCGACAGACAGGCTTGAGTAGACTCGCTTCAGTCCTAGCCGCTTCCGATATGCAATCTCGCCAGTTTCCATGTGGACGACATCCATCAATCCGCTGGTCGTGGTGTTGTACAGAAGACCGTTGTGATAAACCCTGGATGGCGTGCGACGGTCTCGGGCGCTGGTGACATTCCAGAGTTGCTCGAACTGCGCGTCATCGGTCAACTCGGCCGGTAATCGGATTGCTCGCAACGAGCCTTTCGAATGCGCGAACAAGACGTTGCCATTAAGAACAGGAGTGGACTCGGATGTGTTCAGGCCGAGCTTTCCGGCTTGCGTCCCATCCTTGCTTCGAATGGCAAGTCCTGACGGATGGATCAAGATCGACTCGCCCCCAATTTGAACTGCAACTGGCGAGGCATACCGCGGCCGAATTTCTTGCCGCCACAATTCCTTGCCCGTTGCGGCGTCCAGAGCGATCAAGTTACGGAAGTTGACAATTAGCTTTCCGTCGATCAACACAGCAGTATTGCTGTGTCCAAATCCCAACGAACAACCTTCTACAAAACGGCTCCAAAGTTTTGTTCCGTCCAGCTTGAAGGCTCCGACGATGCCCGTTCCCATGGTCACAAAAAGACGTTCGCCATCACACAAGGGTGTGCCGCACGCATTCGATGATCGCGCACGGCCAATCGGCAGCCTGAGTTTCAGTTCATTCAACTGCGTCTTGAGCTTCTTCGACTCTTCGACAAGTGCTTCTCGTTTGCGATCATCTTTTTCGAGCTTCTTGTACTGATTACGAATCTGCTTATCACGAGTGACCGGATCATTGAATTTGGCGGTCGCCTCTGCCGCCGCTTCCTTTCCGAGGACTTCGACGGGGGAAAGCTTTTGCTGCCAGAGCACCGAACCGTCAGCAAGGCTAATGCAAAACAGGTCGTCGGGATCTGATGTGACGAAGATGCGATCGCCGACTAAGACTGGCGACGCGTATCTATTTCCAGGTAGCGGTGCTTTCCACTCAATGTTCTTGTCGGCAGACCACTCGGTAAGTGGAGTTGCACCTGGGAATCGCCCCGATCCGTTGACTCGCCAACCGATCACGTCGGCCGCGAAACTGCTGCCTGATAAACCAAACGCCAATGTCAACGTCAAGAGAATTCGCATGGTTTTGACTTTCTGCTCTCTCTGGAGACCAACAGTTATCACGAAGGGTAAGTGGCGTATGCTTCCAGCTTGCGGCAGTGTTAGGTTCGCAAGCTGGAAGCGTACGCCACATCAAAAAATCACAGCCTCGAAGGCTCATCACTCGGAGAGTGATGGCTACTTTGAGGCCAGCTTGTAAACCTCGAACGGATGATTACACGGGGTACCTCGCGTGACGTGCATTTGTTGAGCATCGGGTTCAATGATGACGGAAAACACTGTCTGCCAAAACCCAGTCTCCGGGTGATCGTTCGCGTGCCGACAGATCGAAAGCGGGTGGTCCTGATGGTCCGAGAGTGCTCGCTTCAAGTCGTTGATGGGGCGCGATGAATCGGCAATAAGCGTATCAATTCTTGCCTTTCGAGGCCCCGATTGAATCAACTCGGGAAAGTCCTCGTTAATCGGTACAAGCTCGGGATGCACACAATGGTTCGTGTGAGTCACCCGACCGCCGTCGTCTTCTCTCAACACATGAATGTTGTCGACAGTCACCTCAAGATCGGCGGGGCCTTGCGGTGTCGACAGAATGATGTTGGCCGGAACAGCCCGTTCCGCTCGATTCACACATTCGATGGCATCATCAAGCGTGCTTTGTTCGTAGATGTCTCGCAACTGAAAATAGTGAGGAACGCCAAGCGGACGACTCGGAGCCGGCAACGTGTTAAGACATGCACCAATTCCCGCCGAATTGAAGCCAATATAAGAAATCAATCCTGCTTGAGTGATCGTAAGTAGAGATGGCTTGCCTTCCGGATGTCGAGTCAACACAACTGTGAAGTCGTCCAAGATCGGATCGTTATCCCAATTCTGTCCGACAACAGCAGACGAGCGTTCAGCTTTTGACAACGCGAACGATGTGCAAGCGCCGTCCTTTTCCGGTTGCAACTGATTGCGGACTTGCAACAACATCAAATCGACTAAGGCAACGCCAGCGGCTTCGGCGACTCCACACAACTCTTCAACAGAATCGGGGCTGTATGCCTCGGCGAACGGAATCGACTGTTCGGCGATCGAGTAAGCTTGCTCGCGAGAAATCGCAACCGTCTTCTGAACTCGCTCTAGCGCGACGCTGCAGAAACCTTGAACTTCATCGCGCGCGGCTTCGCCAAGCTGTCGGCCTAATTCGCGAGGCGGGCCGCTGACAGTGATTTCTCGGTACCTAGGTTGATCAAACATGATTAACTCCACGTCAGGGTGACGAAAGCTCGTTACAATCGGGTCTTCATCATAGTCAGACCGACCTGTGGCGAACAGAATCATGACTTTCAATTTATGCCAAGACTGCTACGAATGGGTCCTCGCCGAGGACGGTCGCTGCAGCTTGTGCCATAACATGATTCGCGAGGCATCCGAATCGCTCGAACAAGAAATCGGGCCGGTCGTGCGAGCCCTCGGTGAAGTTCGAATTGCCACGAAGATGCTGCCTGATCTGGGAACTCTTTATCAAACTACCAATGGCCTATTCTTTCTTCCCTATCACTTCGAGAAGGTCACGCGCATCGCCCATCGTCCTGAACCAAGCACGTCGTTGCTTTGGACACTGGCGGCCATCATCTGGCCATACCTGCTCATCGCCCTGCCATTCATCGGATCGAAATCCAGCTATTTCGAAAGCCAAGACGTTCACTCGGACCCCTTAACAGAAGGCGACAACAAGTCACTGGCCGAGGCATTAACCGAGCGTCGCGGTTCCATCTTCATCCCGCATTCGACGATCGAAGCAATCTCGCCGCGATGGAGAAGATGGAAGGTGCAGCGTGTGCAACGCACCGCGATCCTTGTCACTCCGCTTGAAGATCGGCACGAATTCGCTCGTCGGCTGGAGACCGTGATCGGCGCGTAAGCCTACGCGGAGAGTTTGTGTCGATGATTGAAGCCTGTAACTCTTCGTTTATCCGTGGCCGCAGGCGAGGTACTCCTCGCCTGCGGCCACGGGTTAAACCTGGATTATTCATCCATTGCTCACACAGACTTCAAGAATACCCTTGCAGAAGTCGGGCAAGTCATCGGGTTTTCGGCTTGAGACGAAATGTCGATCGACGACGACCGACGCGTCTTCCCAAATCGCTCCAGCGTTTTCGAGGTCGTCTTTGATGCCTGGCGAACCAGTGACTCGGACGCCCGAATAGACCTTGGCGGAAATCGGCATCCAACCACCGTGGCAAATCGCGGCAACTAGCTTCCCAGCCGCTGAAAACTCGGCGATCAATTCCAAGACCTTCGGATCGCGACGCAACTTGTCGGGCATAAAGCCGCCATGACAAACGACGCCGTCAAAGTCCGCGGCATTCATATCGCTGATCGGGGCATCGGAAACGCACGGGTATCCATTCTTGCCAGCGTAAGTCACGCCAGCTTCTGGTCCTGCCACAACCACTTCGGCGCCGGCTTCAATCAAGCGAAGCTTGGGATACCAAAGCTCAAGGTCTTCGTAGATATCACCAACGAAGAATAAAAATCGTTGACCTGTTAACGGCATCTTCTGTCTCAAACTGTTGATTCTGAGTGTTCACGAATTGAGCTACTTAACGGTAACCTTCGCGCCTGCTGATTCAAATTTCTTCTTCAGCGACGCCGCATCCTCAGCAGTCAGCCCTTTCTTGATACTGATTGGCAGGTTGTCGATAACTTCTCGAGATTCGCTTAAGCCAAACTCAGTAACCTCGGTGATCACCTTGACTACGGCAAACTTTCGGCCGCCGACACCTTCCAAGACGACCTCGAAGGTCTTAGGCTTTGGTGCATCCTCTTTTGGCTGCTTGACGACTTTCTCTTTGGCTATCGGTCCTGGTATTCGTAGCATGCTTGGTTGAGCCGGCAACTCCGTGAGCTTGCCTAAAAAGTCTACACGGACTCTTACATGAGAGCTTTTGAAAGACACAACTTCTGCATCGATCCAGTTCAATCCCATCTTAAACTCAACAACATCTCCAATTCTCACCTCGCCGAGTCCGCCAATGGTTTTCTTTGGAACAAAGCTCGGCCCTCTTTTCAATCCCTTCAATTCCTTTTCAGAGATCAATAAGTCATCGCGGTCCATCAGCCTGTCACGCCGGTTGTTATCAATCCAGCGAACGAAGACGCTTCCATCGTCTTTCGCCTCGACAACCTCGACCGGTGAAAACCTCCCAGCAAATTCGCCTTGAAGGCGCGTGCCTTGCGGTAATTCGACGTCGAAAGGTATCGCCACTAGGTCTTTGTCCAAAGCCTGTTGTTTGGCAACTTCAACTTCTTGCTTGGCTACAACTTGTTGCTTGGCATCATTCTTTACTCCGGGAGGTTGCGACTTCGGAAGGTCTAGCCGACTTCGCGGAACTTCTTGGTTCCAACTATCCCCCCAACCAATCCAATGAATCTTGACGTTTGGTCCATTAAGAGCCAAAACTTTGCAATCATACCACAGCGGACCTTCTGAGGCCTTAACCCGCATTCCCACACGTAAACGTGTATTCGCGTCGACTTTCACACACCCGTCAGGCAACCCGTTGCGACCTGCATGGACAGGTGGTGGTTTGGTGGCCTCACCTGCTGGCGTAACGGCGTTTCCTGGTGATGTCGCTGTGAACGACTGCTGACCGGATGACGACGTCGGCACAGTCACGGGAGTCACGGGCATGTTGCCCATCGTGACAGACTTCGAGATTGCCGTGCCGCGTTGAGTCATATAGATGGCGTAGCCTCGAGCCAGATCACCAGTACCTACATTTGATGGCAAGCGCAGATTGATGACGCCGGCAGACTCAAAGCCCGCGATTTCGGTCGCCAAGGTCTCTCCATCTGCAGTCTTAACGATGAGTCGAATCCCAGTCGTAAAAGTCAACGAGTTGTTGTAACGATAGTTAACTTGAACTGAGCTTTGCTTGATCCTGGGATTGGAAAGATGGAACGGAAACTTCGAGCTAGGCGCAAGGTCGCCACAGCCGGAGACCAATCCAATGATCACAGTGAGAATCAGTGGTCGAGCAGATTTCACGGCATTACCCTTCATCATGAAATGAACCAAACAAAGAGTCAGTGTAGAATTCCGCTGCGATTCACATCAACCCATGTGTACAGTCTCACTCGACACGCCACACACTGTCGCCTTTGTTGTTGCTTCTTTCCGTTCCGATGGGTCGCTACAATCAGCTCGTACTTTGGAAGGGAACAGCTCAATGAAAAACATCTCGCTTCTTCGTTTCGTTCAGACAATCTTCTTGATTGCGTGCCTCTTGCCAGGCGATTCCACAGCTGCCGACTGGACTCAGTTCCGCGGTAAAGATGGCCTCGGAATCAGTCAAGACACCAGTGTTCCCACAAAGTGGTCATCGACCGAAAACATCGCTTGGAAGGTCGAGTTACCAGGGCCAGGCGCATCGAGTCCGATCACTCTTGGAGACCAGGTCTTCATCACGGCCTATTCCGGCTACGGGTTGATCCCAAGTGAAGGTGAACAAGCCAAGCTAACGCGACACCTGTTGTGCCTCGATCGCAAAATGGGCGATGTGGTGTGGCGCAAGGAGTTTGCTCCCAAGCTGCCCGAACACAAATACCAAGGCGAGGGCTCGTATCATGGGTATGCGGCCAGCACTCCCATGACTGACGGTAAGCGATTGTATGTGTTCTTCGGCAAATCTGGTGTCTTCTGCTTCGACCTAAAAGGCAGCCAAATCTGGCAAGCCGATGTCGGTGATCGGACCAACCGCTGGGGTTCGGGAACGTCGCCACTCCTTTACAAAGACACGATCATTATCAATGCCAGTGTTGAAAGCGGGTCTCTGGTTGCATTGAACAAAGACACGGGTGATGAAGTCTGGAAAACCGGCGGCATTCGATCAGCCTGGAACACACCAATTCTTCTGAGCGGCAAGCGACCGGAATTGGTCGTCAGCATGTCCGATCACTTGGTCAGCTACAGCCCAACAAACGGAAAAGAACTTTGGCGGGCCGAGGGCGTGCATCGTTACGTATGCCCCAGCGTTGTCCATCATGGCAACATCGTTTACGCCATCGGCGGCGGTCACACTTCCTTGGCAGTTAGAATCGGTGGCGAGGGCAATGTTACGGAAAGCCACGGCATCTGGCGTTTGAAAAAGGGAGCCAACGTTTCGTCTCCCATCTATTACAAAGGACACCTGTATTGGACACGCGACGGCGGAACGGTTTGCTGTCAAAACCCAGAAAACGGCGAAATGGTTTACGAGGAACGCTTCCGACCAGGCGCGGGCCGCATTTGGTCATCACCCGTCTTAGCCGATGGCAAGCTTTACTACGTGTCGCAGCACAAAGGAACGTTCGTGGTTGCCGCAAAGCCAGAGTTCGAGTTACTCGCTCACAACATTTTTGAAGAAGATGACAGCCGGACGAATGCCTCTCCTGCGGTGAGTAATGGGCAAATCCTCTTACGAACAGACCGGTTCTTGTACTGCATCGGCAAGTAGCAGCAACTTCTAACTTTCACCCAAAGTAACTCTAAGCGTGAGTTTTGATGTTGTGTTTTTGAGCCTCGAAGAGGCGGTACAGGAATAGCCCCGACCGTGAGGTCGGGGAAAGCGGCATGTTTTCTGACGAGGTCCGAAGGACCGGCACAGTGCTTTTGTGCCGGTCCTTCAGACCTCGCGAATCTTCTGCCAATAGTCCCCGACCTCACGGTCGGGGCTATTCCTGTACCGCCTCTCCGAGGCTAAGCCGTCCGAAAACATGTAGCGCAACATCAATAGCGAGAGACGCTCAGGAGCATGAATCATGTCAGCCTTAACTGTCGACATTGACATCAAAGCATCTCCGCAACGTGCATTTGAAGTCTTCACCGATCTGGACAACGCATCGCAGAACGTGCGCGGCATTGAAAAGATGGAGTTACTAACCGAGGGACCAGTTGGTATCGGAACTCGATTCCGAGAAACTCGCATCATGATGGGAAAGGAAGCCACGGAGGACATGGAGATCACCGAGTTTCAACCCGGTGAGTTGTATGCCCATGAAGCACAAAGCCACGGATGTCACTACATCTCGACATACCGATTCGACCCTGCCGGTGAGATCACGAGAGTTTCCATGGCCTTCGAGGGCCGCGCTCTTTCGATCCTCTCAAAAATCATCAGCGGCGCACTGGGTTGGATGATGACAGGGATGATGCGCAAGTGCATCCTTGAAGATCTGAACGATTTGAAAGCCGTTGCCGAACAGGCGGTTGAGGTAAGCCAAGAGTAGCGTTTCACCGCGAAGATTTTTCGTCGCCCGACTCTCTGAGTCGGGCTATAACGTTACCCGACTCAGAGAGTCAGGCTACTTGGGCAATTGGAATCTCTGAAACAACACCAGATCTTCAACCCAGCAACTCAGGCCGCAATTCGCCAGGTCCGGCAACTGGATGCGGGCGCCCTTGGCGGTCTGGGATGGTGTCGTGAGGATCAATGCCCAGCAAGTGGTACGTTGTCGCCTGGATGTCTTTCGGAGAAACCGGCGTATCGTCGACATCACCACCGTCGGCCGTTGTGCTGCCAACAACCTTGCCTCGCGGTGTACCGCCGCCTGCTAATGCTATCGAGTAAGCTCGCGACCAATGATCTCGTCCGCCACCGGGCTTTGAATTAATCTTCGGCGTACGACCGTGTTCGCTCATCCACAGCACAAGCGTCTCGTCCAGCAAGCCTCGCTGTTCTAAATCCTCGAGCAACGCGGAATACGCCAAATCAAATCCCGGCATCAGAAGCTCATACATCCGCGGATAGTGATACTGGTGAGTGTCCCAACTGCCGTTGGCAAACTGTCCGAAGCAGTCCCAATAGACCGTAATAAATTTCCCACCCGCCTCCACAAGACGCCGCGCGGCGAGACATGCTTGGCCAAACAAGTTCATTCCGTAACGATCACGAAGACTGCGGGGCTCTTTTCCGATGTCCAAGGCGTCGCGCATCTTGTTGGATGTCAGCAATGACATCGCCAGCTGTCTTTGATAATCCATCGACTGAACACGCGAGCCTTGATCTAAGCCGCGCCGATGAGACTCGAATTGCTCGAGCAACGAGCGGCGTTGGTTGAGCCGCCCGACTGTGACGTCTTTGAGCAACTCGGCGGACTCGGACATTCGGAAGCGGCCTTCCGGAGTCGTGCCACCAAATGGATTCCGGAAGCGTTTCTTCTGATTGACTGTATTCTTCGGAGCAATGTGCAATCCCCGACCGTCGAAGTCCGTCCAAATCGGATCATATCGCTCGCCAAGAAACGCCGCGAACGCTCCGCCGTTGACGGTCGTTAAGTCGGTTTTGGAATTGACCATCCACGGCAGCACGACATTGTTCGGAATCTGATCAATGTGAGTTTGCTGTTGCCGTTGAGTGATGTAATCGACGACCGACCCCATGAATGGCCAATGGTCCGGATGCCGAGCCGCGGTCTCTAAGGGAATGCTATATGTTGGGTTCCCGGTGACGGCATAAGCCAATCCGTGCAATGGATACGGATGCACCATCGAGCGAACGACGGTGACCTTGTCCATCACTTTGGCGATGCGTGGCAAGTGCTCGCAAATGTCGAGGCCCGGAACATTGCTGTTGATCGATCCCATCTCGCCACGAATTTCGACGGGCGCTTCGGGTTTTGGATCGAATGTCTCGTGCGACGATGGCGAACCGTACGGGAACAGCAAGATGCAAGACTTCGCCTTGCCAAAGTTGATCGCGCGATTGGCATCGGACTCGGCGGCCAGAACTTGAAGCCGTGAAGCCTCGGACATCTGCAGACCGAAGAACGCACTCAACCCGCCAATCTGCAACAAGTCACGACGACTAAAGCCGTCGCAAAGCCGCTTCGAATTGCCGAGGATTTTGAGCATCTACGTCGGTCTTTTTACGAGAACAATTCCGTCAGCGGCTTGCCCTTCGAACTTCTGACTGGGCGGCCAGTTGGTTCGTGGATTTCGACTTCCGGGCGAAAACCAAAAGCGTGCAATGTCGTGGCGTTGATGTCTTCGGGAAGAACTGGCAAGTCCTTGACATAAGCAGCGTGAGCATCGCTGGAACCATAGACTGATCCGCCACGGACTCCGCCACCAGCCAGGACTGTTGAGTAGCACGAACACCAATGATCGCGACCGGCGTTTTTGTTAATCTTCGGCGTGCGACCGAATTCGCCGGTGACGACAACCAATGTGTCGTCCAGCATTCCACGGGCAGTTAAATCGTCGAGCAAAGCGGAAAACGCCTTATCGAAGGCGGGGCAACAGTACTTGCCACGAATCATATCAACGCCACGGTTGTAGCCGCCGCAGACTTCTTTATCGCTGCCGTGATTATCCCACAAGTTGAATTGGCAACCGTCCTTGCCGTAATAAGTCCAGAAGACATTGACGTAGCGAACGCCTGATTCCGCCAGCCGTCGAGCCAACAAAAAGCTTTGACCGTATTCGTTGCGACCGTATCGATCTCGCAAGCTATCCTCTTCTAGTTCCAGGTCGAATGCACCGCGAACTTGATCGGAAGAGATCAGATTAAAGGCCTTCTCGTATTGATCTCGCAATTGATCAGAGGCAACCGATTCGATCAGCCGCGTGCCTTGATCATCGATCGACTTCAATAACTCGCGACGATTGCTAAAACGAGACGCATTGACTGTATCCGGCGTGCTAAGCGAATCAATCTTGAACGTTTTGTCAGCCAGAGAATCTTTCTTCTCTTCGTTTAGCAAGAAAGGATCATAGCTCGGTCCAAGAAAGCCACCACTTTGACCTCGATAAAACCGAGAACCGGTCGTGAACGGTCGCGGCACCGTCACCCAAGCCGGCAGGCGACCGGTGTCACCCAAAAGCTTTGCCAGGATTCCTCCCATTCCAGGATAGTCCGTGCGACGTGGCGGATAAGCCACACCCGGCGCCCCCGAATCTCCCAACAACGTGTATTTAATACCTGTGTCATGAGAGGTCGAGTTGTGCATCATCGACCTGACAATCGCCAACCGATCTGTTCTCTGCGCTGTCAGCGGCAAGAGATCACCAATCTGCATGCCTGGAACATTCGTCGAGATTGGAGAAAAGGGACCTCGAATGGCAGCGGGAGCTTGAGGCTTCGGATCCCACATATCCAACTGCGACGGTCCACCGCAAAGAAAGATGTAGAGGCATCGCTTCGCCGACGCAACTCCCGTCGCCACAGAACTTGCCAAAGCCGACTGCAACGCCGGCAACGCCATACCAACACCGCCAAGCTTTACCGCATCACGACGAGTAAGACCGCGGCGTTGGCTGGCTGCGTGTTGATTTCCAGTTTTGGGGAACAACGAGAACATAGAATTACCTATCAGTCTATGATCCCAGAACACTCGGCCGATCGTCAAGTGCGATGGAAACGACGTCGCGTCACTGACATCACATTGCTAATCCAGCATCCACTCGTCCTCAAAGATGCTCTCGACATGTAAAAGCAGAGGCATGAGCGATTTTTCGAAAAACTCATCCGGCACAGATTGTGAATGTCGCTGAAGTCCGGCAACGTTGCCTTCAACATAAAATGAAAGTCCATACAACGCATTCGCAAGCCGCCGATCTATCGAAGCTCGTGAAACATAACCGTCAGCGCTTCGTGCAGTTCCTGCATGCGCTCGAATGAAGGCAAGATGCCACCGCGTGTTTCGGTGACTATTCCCTCAAGATCAAACGATTCGTGACAGATGATCTTCAGTGCTTCATCTTTGTCCATGAGTGGCCCAACAGAATGCCGACAACCCCATCAAAACGCACGGTTTGAGATCCCGATTATAACAACAGCTCACATTGAATGTGTGGCTTCTGCCCGATATAAGCAAAGCATTAACCGTCAAGAAAAACTTCTCGTCATCGCAACACCAGAGCATTGAGACCAAGACTTTCATTGATTTCCGAATCCCTCGACACAAACGATCGTCAAACGGCGATCGAGAATGATGAATCGCGTTTCGAGCTTGCGGCCGAGTCGATCACTGTCCGTATCCGTTGGTTTGGATTGTGTGTCGGCTATGCGCTGGTCTACTTCTCAGCACCGATGGAAAATCGTGTCGCCCTGTATGGAATCTTGCTCTTAGGAGCAGCCTACGCGATCGTCGACACGTCGTTTAGTTTGCGGAACCGAGTTTTCCTTGGTGGCTGGCCGCTCGTCATCTCATTGATGGAAGCCGTTTTCATCGGGCTGCTCTGCCATTTTGACTTCGGGCTAGAGAGCCAGTTTCGTTACTACTACTTTCTCTCGTTGCTCGTTTGTGCTCTTCGATATCAGCCACGAGTTACTTACACGACATTCTTGATGCACGCAGCTAGCTTTTCGGCTTTGGCGATCAGTCGGCAAACTCACACCGCCGGCGACCTCGGAACGGTCGTGCTGACAGTCGTATTGATGGGCTGGGTCACTTCGGCAAGTACCGCGCTTGCGAATCTCATGCGTTCGGTCAGACTGCGACTCTCCCAACTCAACGACGAGCTGCAACGCAATCAACGATTGCTAGAACATCGAATTGATGAGCGGACTCAAGAATTGCAAGCCTCTCAAGCGTTGCTCTTGCAACAAGAGAAGCAAGCCGCATTCGGACTGCTGGCCGCCGGAATCGCTCACGAGGTTGGCAATCCGTTGGCAGCAATCAGTTCGCTGGTGCAATTATTGAACCGCCGCGAACAAGACGAGTACACGCGCGAACGATTGGTGATGGTTGACGAACAGCTGCGTCGCATTCAGCGTACACTCCGTGAATTGGTCGACTTTAGCCGACCCGCCACGAACGAAGAGACCGACTGCGACATCCACGAAGTCATCGATGAGGCGCTGAATATCGCCAAGTACTACAAACGCAAGAAGGGAAAAACGATCGTCACGGAATACTCGGCGGACTTGCCAGAAATTCGCGCGGTACGCGATCAGTTGGTCCAAGTGTTCTTGAATCTGATTCAAAACGCGATGGATGCAACCGACGAAGGTGGAGTCATCCGTATCTTCACAGACCTTGAGGATGAAGAACTCTATGTCTTGATCGAAGACGACGGTCACGGAATCTCTCGAGACGATCGCGACAAATTGTTCAAAGCGTACTTCACCACCAAAGAGAGTGGCACGGGGCTGGGACTATTTGTTTGTCGCAATATCGTCGAGCAAACTGCCGGTGGACGAATTACGCTCGCCGATTCCAGCGAAGGCCACACAACTTTCCGAGTCTCATTGCCGGTGGATCCAACAGTAGCATGACAGTCGAACGAACTTCTATTCGACTTGGTAAAGAATCATGAAAACCGACAAGCAGCTATACCAGATCTTTACCGCAAATCCTGACTGGTTGTTTGAATTGACCGGAATCGTATCTCCCGGCCACAGTCGCATGTTGTCGGTTTCACTGAAGGCCCTGAACCAAACTTCCGACGGCTTAATCCCCCCAGACGACTCCACTCAACCGCTAACCATCGTCGAATTCCAGCTTCAACCCGACGACACAATCTATAGTCGAACGGTGACTGAAATGGCTCTAATCCAACAAGAATATCAAATGCGAGACATTCGCGGCTTGATTCTGTTCCGCCATTCAAGCCATGATCCCGACACCTCGCCGTGGAATCGCGTTGTCGAGAGTTATGATTTTCCGTCGATAATGGAGCGGCTTGAGTCCGATCAGCCAAAGCGTCCATTGGTTGCGGTGTTCAAGCCAATTCTTGAACCTGACCCTGACACGCTCGAACAACGTACGGTAGAATACTTTCGGACGATTCGTGATAGTCCATTGGAACAACCAGTGCGTTCGACTCTAACCAACGTCTTCATTAGTTAGTTAGAGCAACGCTTTCGGGACAAGACCAAAGGGGAGATTGAAGCCATGTTCCTTGGTGAGTTGCCAGACCTCAGGGATACTCGATCTGGGCAAGGCCTGATTGATATCGGACGTGAGGAAGGGCGATTGCACACGTTGCGTGCCACGATCATTCGAATTGCCAAAGAGCGATTTCAACACATCACGCCGGAATTCGAAGCTGCCGTTAATGAGCTAGCTTCTGCCGAACAGCTCGAAGCCCTGTAAATCGCCACATTAAGAGCCAATTCGCCTGAAGAGCTGCTCAGTTAAGTCCACTCAAGTAGATTCCTAATCCGTCAACCAATGGCACGAACTGTATTAATTGTTGAAGACGAGAAGATCATTCGCTCGTCGCTGCGCGAGTTTCTCATTGGCGAGCAGTACTCGGTCTCCGATGCAGGAACCGTCGCCGACGCCATTGCTCTTGCCAAAAACAACGATTTCCAAGTTGCGATCTGCGATGTTCAACTACCCGATGGTGACGGACTCGACCTATTGCGTCGTTTGCATCAGCTCAACCCCGCTATGTTTGTGTTGATCATTACGGCCTATGCGACCGTCGAGAGTGCGGTTGAAGCCTTCCAATCTGGTGCTTTTGATTACCTGGTCAAGCCGGTTATCTTCGACGACCTATCGAACAAGCTCGACCGAGTCTTTCAGTACCGAGACCTGTATTTCGAGAATCAAGCGCTGCGGCGCGAACTTGCCAGGCATCAAGATTTCGACGAAATCGTTGGATCGAGCCAAGTTCTTCAAGCACTTCAGGAGACAATTCGCAAGGTCTCTGTCACAAACTCGAACGTCTTGCTGATGGGTGAAACTGGTACCGGCAAGGAACTCGTCGCGCGAGCAATCCATACTGCTGGGCCGAAGCGCGACGAAAAGTTCATGGCCGTGAACTGTGGAACTCGGCCCGAAGAACTGCTCGAGAGCCAGTTGTTTGGATCTGTCGTCACCTCGTCCGGCCAACAGTCAGCTCAACAGGGTATCTTGCAACACACGGGAAGCGGGACCGTGTTCTTGGACGAAGTCGCGGGCTTGCCACTGAGCACTCAGGCCAAATTGCTAAGGGCGATCGAATACCAAGAAATCATGCCCGTTGGCGGGTCAGAAACAGTGACCGTGAATGCTCGGATCATTGCGTCAACCACACGCGACCTGTCCCGAAAGGTGGCCGAAGGCGAGTTCCATGAAGACCTCTTCTACCGCCTGGATGGGGTCAAGATTCACATTCCGCCGCTTCGGGATCGTTTGGACGATATCCCAGAATTGGTCGAACATTTCATCGCGAAATACTCGGTGGCGATGGGTAAACGAGTCACCGGCGCCACCAGCGAAACCA
>PBMZ01000074.1 GCA_002722955.1 Planctomycetaceae bacterium
GCTCCATAATTGACGCAGTGTCCCTTTTGAATCACGACGCGGTTGTTCATCCCTTTGGTATTCGGAAGCTGCCAGACTTTGGCGATGTCGTTGCCAGTCATGCACGCCGCAATACTCAACGTGATCCCCGCGGAAGTGCACGCGGTGACGCACCCGGACTCAGAACCGGTGCTGTTTGCGATGACTTGCCCGGCTTTCGCCTGTAATTCGTCAAGCTCGAAGAAGTGGCTGAACGACTCACTCGCCACTTCGGCAATTTCCGGCAAGACGATGGCTCCGCTGAGCTTCGTCATTTTGCCACAGGCGTTGATTACGCGGCGCAGCTTGTATCGGGAATGAAGATCCATTGAGGGGCTCGCTTTAGAGACAAGGCGTGAGGTCGATACGCATATCAAGTCCCTTGGCCAGCCAAAAGTCAAGCGTGTCGATTGCTCTCCTCATCGGTTGATACGAGCCTCGATCGCCAATGCGGCAACATCAACACTCCACCAACAGCAGTTATCCCCAGCCCCAGACCTAAAGCCATGTAAACTCGGAATTGCAATCGACCCGCGAATGCTGCGGCGTCGATCGGAGCCGTGCTATCGGCGTCAATCATGCCAATCGTCAAGATGCGAAAGTCCAGATGGTCTTCTACCACCGCCGTGGGGGAGCCAAACGCAATGTTTCGTAAGTGAAGGAAACATCCGATAGCGATACCGGCAATGGCTAACCCAAATGCAATTGCAAGAATTGCTACCAACTTCTTCATGTTGCTTTGCCAAGTCACATTTGATGAAGAATTCACAACGAACACGACGAAGATTCGACAACGAATCCAAGGAAAGGATTGCGACTTCTTTGGAATCCTCATAAATTAAAGATGGTTGATATGACTCTTTCACTGAGGTAACTCGGGCATGTTGACGATTCCTGGACCGCGATCACATTTCTGCGACGGTGTTTCTCGACGATCATGGATGAAGATTGGCGGGTTGGCGATGGGCGGTATGTGTCTGCCGGAGATCCTTCGCGCCGAGGCGAATACCGCGAAGAATTCCAAGGCGAATCACGCAAAAGGCATCATCATGGTGCTTTTGCCGGGGGGCCCGTCGCATCTCGATATGTACGATTTGAAGCCCGAGGCTCCGTCGGAGATACGGGGCGAGTTTCAACCGATCTCGACCAAAGTTCCAGGTCTGGAAATTTGCGAATTGATGCCCAAGCTAGCGGGCATGGCCGACAAGTTTTCCGTCATTCGCTCGCTGCACGGATTCAAGAACGATCACAATACCCACTGGTGTTCGACTGGCTGGGAGTCTCATCCGCCGATGCCTTCGTCGCCGATTGTTGCGGGTTATCCGCCGGGGGATTGGCCATCATTGGGCGCGATTCTTTCAAAGACGTTTGGTCAGCGAGCACCCGGTGTTCCCGCTGCTGTCGATTTGTGTCCCGTCGATCCAGACGCTCGCTTTATTATGCGGACAGATCCCACTCAATGCGGCTATTTGGGAGCCGCTCATTCGGGATTTGAAGTTGAGGCCGTCGATCGTCGAAACATTACTTTGAACGATGTTGATTTGCAGCGTTTGGGCGACCGCCAGAAACTGCTTCAAAGCTTCGACGACTTCCGACGCAAGGTCGAACGCGATGGCTTGACCGATGGCATCGATGAATTCAATCGCAAAGCAATCGAGGTGCTGACATCGTCGCGGCTTGCCAATGCGTTGGACTTGTCGGACGAGTCCGAAGAGATTCGACGCCGCTACGGTCTCGATCGCGAATACCCGAACGAGCGTGAAGGCAAAACGCTGCTGGATCAATTTTTGCTCGCGCGACGAGTTATCGAAGCCGGCGCGCGGTGTGTGACGTTGGCATTCTCGCGCTGGCCATTCGGGCGCATGTTGCAAGGCGACTACAACTGGGACTGGCACAAAGACAACTTCAATGAAGCTCGCGGAGCCTTACCAATATTCGACCTGGGCCTTTCGGCCATGTTGCGAGACATGGATGACCGCGGTTTGTTGGACGACATCGCTGTTGTCGCCTGGGGCGAGTTCGGTCGGACACCGAAGATTAACGGCAACGCCGGTCGCGATCACTGGCCAAGCGTCGCTGGTGCCCTCGTTGCAGGCGGAGGCATGAACGGCGGCCAAGTCATCGGTTCCAGCAACCGATTGGGCGAAGTGCCATTGAATCGTCCTGTTCATTTCCGTGAGGTCTTCGCGACTCTGTACCAACGCTTGGGCATCGACGTCTCGACGACGCAGTATTATGACCTAGCAGGTCGCCCGCAGTATCTGATCGACGAGCGGGAGCCGATGAAAGAGCTGATTGGTTAGCTGAATTGCCGAACCATATTCACGGTCCAGTTCACCATCAGCAAAACGGCGACAGCGATGACGACAACCCATGGGGCGACTTTTCCCAATGGGTAGCGTGAATTTCGCAAGATGATCCACAGTCGATAGGGCACTTGCGAGGCGATCAGCAGTGCCACTAACCAGCCAAGTCGATGTACTGCAAGTGCTGCTGAAAAGTTTCCGTGTACCAGATGAATAGTGCTGCGCGTCAATCCGCAGCCGGCGCAGTCCAGGTTTATCATCATCCGCAGCGAACAGGTGTGAGGAAGCGGATGGCTTTCGAAGCCCTTGAATGCAACTCGTCCTTCTGGCAAGACGGTCAGCAACGCCGCCAGCAAAAACACGAGGCACGAAGCGCCTAGAATCAACCAATGGTCTCGCTTGTTGATCGCGGGGGCTTCGAATTCTATCCGGGGTGAATGGTTCATTGCCGAGAGATGTAGCTTCCGCCGCCAGACGGCGGAAAGTCCAAAGTGATGGTCGATTCAACCTCAACATCGTACTCGGAAGGGGCACGCGAATCGAGGATCGGCACTGTGGGACGGACTGCAAGTCCGTCCCACATGTGCGATCAAAGACCATAATTATGCGATTTGCTCGTGATGAAACAGTTGACGAAAGAATGCGGCAAATTGGGCTGATTTGGGAACATTTCGGATTCTTCGGCCATCTTACAATGTTTCGGCGTAGGATTTCAGGATTCGACGGGTATTGAAACAAAGGGCCTTGACAATCATAATGTGGCTATGTGGCGAATTTGATGATTGAAGGGATAAAGCATGTCACGGATTAACTTGAATCAAGTTGTTGTGGCCTCGATGGCGTTCTGCTTGGGAGCAGCCTTCATGGCTGGTTGCGGTGGCAGTGATCCAGCACCGACTCAGGCGACGGGAACTCAAAACGCGACCTCGTCGACCGGTGGCGGCGATAATTCGACAAATGCCACCACCAAGACAAATGCCACCACCAATACGAGTGCTCCGAGTGGCAAACCAGCAGACGACCGAAAGACTGTTGGCGGAATCCCTTACGACGTTTTCTTTGACGATCCATTCCAAGTCGCCGCCACTCAAGGCACTGTTGTGGCCGCGGCGCCAACTGCTCCGATGAACGATCCCGGCGGAACAACGGAAGAGCCGGCCGAGGCAACTACTGAAGTGGCTCCTGCTGGCGGCGGCACTGATTGGGAGAAGATCGTCCCTGCGGAAGTCTTAGAAGGCGAAGTCAAACGCATCCGAAATCGCCTGAAGCAGTACATGCAGGGCGTTGCCAACTTCCGGCAAAACATCTTTCAGCTGCCGGCCGATGCCGCGACGTTGGCCGTGTTGGCTCAAATTGCCACCAATCACCCCGGTGACATCAGTTGGAAAGACAATGCAAAATACATCCGCGACCTAGCCTATGCCATGGTTGAGGGTGACTTGAAACCAGACAAAGGGACGTTCGATGCTGTCAGCGAGCCTTACGAAAACCTGGTTGACATCTTGAATGGAAACATCCCGCCCGGACTGGAAGACAACGGCACCGATGTTGCCTTTCCAGAAATCGCCGACTTTGGCTACCTGATGAAGCGATTGGATCGAGGCGAAAAGTGGGCTAAGACCAACTGCGGAAGCGAAGATGGCTTCATGGACGAAGAAGAATTGGCCCGAGCCGAAGGCCACATCATCGCCGCTTTGGCCAAGGTGATCGAGTCCGAAGACTACGGCTACGCCGACGAGGACTTCAACGCTCACGCCGACACCATGTTCGAAGGGGGCTTGAAGATGGCAACGGGTTCGGGCTTCGAAGATTTTGACGTCGGAATGAACATGGTCTCGAAGAAGTGTGCCGAGTGCCACACCGAGTACCGCGAGTAACAAATTGCCAATGACGAATAACCAATGGCAAATCTCTTCTTTCCTCCTCTTGAGAATGTCATGACTCGTATCGCGGCGCTAATCGTATTTGGCTTGTTGCTGACAGACTCGGCCCAGGGCGACGTCATTGAACTCAAATCCGGTCACAAGATCGAAGGCGAGGTCCTCAAGGAACGGACTGGCGAGATCCTGGTCGATATTGGAATCGACATCCTTCGGATTCCGCTCTCGAAGATCAAATCTCGATCGAAGACCAGCAGCACTACGAACGCCAAACCGAAAGCAGTCACCGAGTCCGGTATCTACAAAACGGCTCAACTGCCCAGCGGTAGCATCAAGGATCTCTCGAAGAAATACGGCGAAGGCGTCGTGTTGGTACAAACGCCCAACGGGCTGGGTTCGGGATTCATCATCAACGATCGCGGGTTCTGTGTCACAAACTATCACGTTGTGGAGCGGGAAACCCGCATCGCGGCGACTTTGTTCGTCGCGTCCGATTCCAATTCGCTCACGCGGCGTCGGATTGAGAATGTCAAGATTCTGGCACTCAACCCATTCTTCGATTTAGCTCTGCTGCAAATTCCGAAGCAAGACGATCTCAAGTTTCGCCCCGTGTATCTTTCCGAAAAGGATGATTACCGCGAAGGCGACGAGGTCTTCGCGATCGGCAACCCCTTGGGCCTGGAACGTTCCGTATCCCAAGGAATCGTGAGCACTCGAAATCGCAACGTTCGCGGTTTGGTTTACATCCAGACGACCGCTCAGATCAATCCCGGCAACAGTGGCGGGCCATTGTTCAATGCTCAAGGCGAAGTTGTCGGTGTCACCAACATGAAGCTGCTGAATTCCGAGGGGCTCGGATTTGCTATCCCGATCAGCTATGTCAAACACTTTCTCGACAATCGCGAGGCGTTCGCTTACGACAAGACGAATCCCAACGCAGGCTACCGTTACCTCGAGGCCCCTCGCCGACAAAAGAGATAGCATGCGGCGTACGCTTCCAGCTTGCGACAAACATGCAAGCGTCTTTCGCTACGCACCCGAGTGCTCATGAGCAGCCTCCAACGCTGGAAAGCGCGTGGGCAACCTGCTACGCTTGCTAATCCTGCCTGAACCCAAAAACTCACCTTTTACGGCCGATTTCTACGGTCGCAGTAGACTCAGAAGGAGTCTTGAAATGATCACCTATTCGCGCACACCTTCTATTCTTTTGTTGGCTTTCGTTGTTTCCTGCGGAATTCTCGGTTGTTCTAACGGAGGCGGCAATGCGACTAACGGAGATGGCTCCGCGACAACCGGAAATGGTACGGACACGCCGCCAGATGGCAGTCGGGTTCAGCTCAGTCTCGGAACGGCTCCTTTGGGCGGTACGTTCCCCATCGTCGGCGATGCGATTGCTCAAACGGTGAACAGCCATCCTGGCAGCGTGAATTGGAACGTCACAGCGCAAGGCACCAAAGGTTCCCAAGAAAACATCCGACGGATCGACAGGGGACAGTTGAACTTCGCTTTGTCGAATTCAGCGATCAGCTATCACGCCGTCAACGGCTTGGCTCCATGGGACAAAAAGTACGAACTCCGCACCATCGTGACCTTGGCTCCCAACGTGGCGATGTTTGTTGCGAAGGCGGATTCAGGTATCAAAGACATCGCTGGTCTGAAGGAAAAGAAAGTTGTCATTGGCCCAGCCGGTGCCGGTTTTGAAATGTTTGTCGGTCCGATTTTGGAAGAGCACGGAGTGTCCATTGCCGATCTGGACGCTCGTAACGATCCCCAAGGCCCCGCGGTCGGAAAGCTAGGCGATGGCGATGTTGATGCCGCGTTTCTTGGCGGTGCCGTTCCCGCAGCTTCGATCAGCCAAGCCGCCGCGTCGTTCGAGATTACATTCATCCCGTTCGATCCCGCCGTTCGCAAAAAGTTGATCGAGAAGTACGACTTTTTTACTCCCTTCACGATTCCGGCCGATACTTATCCGGCTCAAGAAGAAGCGTTCGACGGTCTCAATGTTGGATCGATGCATTTGATTACATCAGCCGACACTGACGAAGATCTTGTGTACGAATTGACGAAGTCCATCTGGGAAAACCGCGCGGACGTCGCCGAGAAGCACGGTGCTGGAAAAGCGATTAACGAAAAGAACGCGGCTCGCTTCACGGGAACTCAATTCCATCCAGGCGCCATCAAGTTCTACAAGGAAATCGAGATCTGGCCAGAGACCGACGGCGAGCCGGAAGCAGCTAAGGAATCCGAAGCGGCTCCGAAGGAAGAAGAGAAAGAAGCCCCGGCCGACAAAGCCGAAGAATCCAAGGAAGAGAAGGAGTAGCACTCCGACAGCGAGCATCCTCCTCGCCGCTACATCGGGTATCGTTTAACCCGAAGCCGTAGGCGAAGAGCAAGCCACACTCTCGCCTGTGTGTGAATCCCCCTCAGTTTCCGGGCGGCAACGAACCGGAAGAAACGATCAGAATAGCGATTGACGATTTTTGATTTTTGAAGTGCAGGATAGTCGCCCCCATTCCTCCAGAACGACCGTTTCTGGCCTTCTGAAATCAAAAATCGCCAATCGCTATTCAATTCACAAGACAGCAAGCGTGGAACAACGCTATTCCTCGACGAATAACAAGTTCATCATACGCGGTCCCATAAACAAAACGACATCCGCCTCCCGCTGCTTCAACGAACATCTCGGAGCAATCTAGCGTGTCAGACGAACTGAATCGCGACAACGAAGATCAAGCAACACCAGAAGCGAATTCATCACCAGAAGACGCCAGCGGCGGCGCAAATCAAGGTGGTCCCGGCAGCGATGCCCCGGTCAAGTTGGCGTCCGTCCCGCTTTTCAACAACGTCACTGGTGCCTTGGTTCCAGTCCTCAGCATTATTCTTTGCCTGTTTACACTGGCTGAGGTGAATTTCAGCTATTTGCAATCTCAGTCCGCTCTGGCGTTGTTCGTCATGATCGGGACAGTGCTGTGTTTCTTGACAACGCCCGTTCATCCCAAGCTGAAGGATAACCAGCTTCTTCGATGGGTTGATTTCGGTTTGGCAATGGTCGTCGTTGTTTGCTGCGGCTACGTCTTTGTGCAAAGCGAAGACATGTTCAAGGGCATGTGGTCCGGCGGCCAGTCGCTTGCCAATCGTGCTGGCGCGGAAACGAACGCGGATTTCGTGATCGGTCTGATCGGGTTGATCTTAGTGTTCGAGGCCACTCGGCGGGCAATTGGTTGGATCGTTCCCATCCTGGCCTTGTCGTTTGTGGCACACGCGTACTATTGCTACTGCACACAGGAATACAGTTGGCCTAGCCTGCCTGGTTGGATGTTGCCCGGAACGGGAAAGAGTGTTCCCGATATCGTCAGCACGACCTATTTGCAAACGTTGGGTGTTTTCGGCCAGGCCGCTTCGGTCATGTTCAAATACGTCTTCTTATTCGTCGTGTTTGGAGCTTTTCTGGAGATGTCCGGGGCAACACAATTCATTATCGACTTCGCCGAAAGGGTATTTGGGAACAGCCCAGGCGGCCCGGCGAAAGTATCTGTCTTGGGTAGCGGCCTGATGGGTTCGCTCTCGGGAAGTGCTGTTGCTAATGCTGTCACAACGGGTGCCTTTACGATTCCGATGATGAGGAACTCGGGCTTCGATAGGCACATCGCGGGAGGCATCACGGCCGCTGCGGCCTCTGGCGGTGCGCTGGTGCCGCCAGTCATGGGCGCTGGTGCTTACATGATGCTCGAGCTGGTCGAGCCGCAAGTCTCATTCTTACAGGTGGCCAAAGCAGCTCTGATTCCAGCGATGCTCTATTATTGGTCGATCTTCATGATCGTCCACTATTTCTCTCGTCGAGTTGGCGCGCAGGCAGCCGCAGCCGCACAGGATACCACAAAGCCCATCTGGCGATTTGAAGCCATTGTGTTCTTCGGGGCGCTTGGCGTGCTCGTCGGTCTTTTGGTTTGGAGTTTCACGCCGTTCAAGGCCGTGACAGGGTCGCTGATTGCTATTCTGTTTCTCTCGATCTTTCGCAAAGAACTAAAGATGGGTACGGGGCCTCGGGTCCTTGCCTTTGCCGTCTTCGTGACCACGGCTGTTACTCATCAATTGTTCTTTGCCGAAACCGTTGACGAGCCGACTGTCCGGCAAAGCTTCGAGTCGATCTTGGAATCGACCCTCGTTGCAACCTTTCTGTTGTTGGTATTTGGCCTCGTCCATCCCGCGTGGCGACCGACGATGATGAAAGCCTTGGTCTCGTCCGCCCGAGCCGGTGTCTCGTTGGTGGTTGCCAGTGCTTGCGTTGGCATCATCATCGGCATTGTTCAAAACACGGGTATTGCGAACCAATTCAATGCGGCGATCGGCGGAATCGTTGAAACGAACCTGTTCCTCGCCTTGTTTGGCATTATGGTGTGCTCGCTGATCATGGGTATGGGCGTGCCATCGGTGGTTTGCTATCTGTTGATGGCGACATTGATGGGCACACTTCTTAAAGAGCTGGGTGTGATTCCGCTGTCAGCTCACCTATTTATTTTCTACTTTGGCATGATGTCGATGGTAACACCGCCTGTGGCGTTGGCAGCATATGCCAGCGCGTCGATTGCGGAAGCTAAGATTATGCCAACGGCACTGGCAGCGTTCCGGTTTTCACTGGTGGGCTTCACGCTGCCGTTTATGTTTGTATATCGACCCGAGTTGACGCTTCAAAGTGATACGCCAGAGGTCTCGATCGTATCCTATCGAAAGAAAGCGGATTCTGGTGGACCGGGCGACTTGCGAGTCACTTTTCAGAAATTTGGCAAGTTCGTCGCAGAGACCGAAGTCACCGTCTCCCCACTCAGCACCGAAGGCGAGCCAATCAAGCTGACAACTGGCAACTTTGGCAACATCAAGACACAACTTGAGCCAGGTGATTGGAGTCTTAGCATTCAACAACCCGACGGTATTCGATACGTCGGCGTCGTCGAAATCTACGAGACACCAAGGCCCGAAGAAGAGATTACCGACAACGACAAGAAAGCGAAGAGCTACGCTTGGGGACGATTTATCGACAAGCGACTGTCATCGTTAGCGGTACTGCTTTCCACGGCCGCAGCCATTGTTGGTGTGATTGCATTGTCCATTGGACTGTCCGGCTTTCAACTTCGCGCGCTTGGAGTTATCGAGCGGATATTGATGTTCTGCGCAGCGGCGTTGTTGCTCTACCCCGACCGCTACACCTTGATGAATCTTCCAATCCCGATCAGCGATCTGATTGGTTTTGTGATATTCGCGATGATTTACTTCACACATCGCCACCGCGCGAAGAGTTCTGCCGAGGTCTAACGGCGAAGCACAATCTTCTGTCGTTTAACCCGTAGCCGCAGGCGAGGCGTTAGCGCCTTGCCTGCGGCTACGGGTTAAACGACGGAATTCGCCCACATCACAGCGGTCACGTGTTCTTGCTGCGGCTTAGTAATTCCCTCTTGACGCGTTTTCGCAAAGCCCGTAACTTCCCGCCTCTCTCCTAGCCGTCGGTAACACCCATTCCAGGTGTTGTCACATCTATAAACGCTGAGTGTGCGCATTGAGAGCCGCCAACAGCGTTCTTTCACCCTTCATACTGTGCTGGCCTGTCGCAGATTCTGCGAATTGAGCATGGCAAGTTTCATTTATCCAAGCAAGGAAGTGGACATGAAACGTATCGGAACATTATTGCTGGGTCTTTTTCTGCTCGTTACGACAAGCGGTTGCTACTGCTGGTCACCATGGTCTGGCGGCTGGGGCTATCCCGGTCAATGTGGCGGTGCCTGCGGAGTTCAAAGCGGTCCCGTAATCGACCAAGGTGCGTACTACGGCACGTATAACTCGGTGCAAACGGCGATGCCGGTCATGATGCCAGCGCAAACGGCATACTATCCACCACTCTACACGGTACCACAAACGGCCAGCGCCCCACTTCAGTCATTGCCGACTTACGACTGATCGAAGACGGTCGGCAAAGATTTGTGGGCGGTGGCTAAAGTTACGGCAACCGCTCATTCAACTAAAAGTGTCCAAGCATCACTTGCACCTGCGCTTTGTTTGCTTCCGGTGCAAGTTTCAATGCGGCTTCGCATACGCTCACGGCTTTGTCGAAGTTGTCATTCTCGGCGTGTGAGGCGGCCAGCATTGTCAGGTACTCCCAGTGCTTGTTACTGGTAAGATTGCACGCTTTCGTCGCGTGCTGTAATCCTTTGTTGCCGTCGCGGAATGATTTGTCCGGACATGCCGCGTAAATGAAGCTCAAGTAGTAGTGGGCGGTTGCGTCCGAGCTATCAATGGAAGCAGCCCGAACGAGGTCCTTCAGAATTGCCTCGTAGTCCATCTCGTTTGTCAGCAGCAAACGAATCTCGCCACGAACTCAGAAGGCCAGTGCCTTGCTCGGTTCCAACTCGATCGCCTTCGTGTAATCAGCAATTGATAGCGGTCTTGGTTCTCCGAATCGACATCCGCTGCCTTTCGATAAGCCGCGATTGCCGCCTTGAAGTCACCCTTCTTCGTCTTTGCGATTCCTCGCAACACACTGGCTTGGGCAGCGGGGCTGGTCTCTCCCGTCAGCTTCGCCAGTTGCTCTAAGTCCTCAGCCGCCTGATCATGCTTCTCGAGCTTCGTGAGCGTCTGCGCCCGCAGTCGATAGGCATCCACTGACTTCGCGTCGCCACGAATTGCTTCGGTCAGTTTGCCGATTGCTTGTTCATGTTGATCGGCTTTGATCAGGGTCTCGCCCCAAGCCAACCAGATGGGCGATGTTTCGGCCAACAAACCACGCGAATCGGCGTCGTTCCATTCGATCGCTGTATGCAACGCGTCAATGGCGTCAGTGAATTGTTTTGCGGTGTAGAGTTGAGCTGCTTGCTTTTGCAAAGCAACGATCATCGGGCGGCGTAGCTTTCCAGCAAGCTCGGGAGAAAGTTGCACGGCTTTCGGAATCTCGACGATCGCCGTTTCGTAGTCTTCCGCATCAAATTCTTCGATCGCTTTGTCAGCGTGGCCTTGAGCGATCTCAAGCGGAGTTGGCTTTGGCGTTGGAATACTGATTGGCTCAGCACTCTCGGTCGGAGCCGAAGATTCAAGTGTCGGGGCCACGGTTTCGATCGGCTTTGCTGGCACGGTCGATTCAACATTGGACGCAGTCGTAGCTACTGCGTCGCTATTGGGCTCATTCGTATCGGATGCGTTGATCTCAACATTGTTGACCAACGTTTCTATGCGGGCTCTTTGCAGTCTACGGGGCTTCGGACTTACGCGACCTTCGGCGAGTTAGACGACGATTTGTTAACCGTCGGTGCCGATTGGCGCCGCTACGAACAGGATTACACAGTTCGATTGTTGAACGCGACCGGAACGGGTGCTTTGCTAGATATAGCGGGGCCCTTGAATGCTCGCGCGAACATCCCACTGAATCCATTGTTCGGAACGGGATTGCCCGAGGACATTTTGGGTGTTGCCGAATCTCGCCAAGAAAACTTTGGGCTGTTTGCCAACTTGACGATGCCCACAACGGATCAAACCACAGTGACCGTCGGTGGCCGAATGGACTACGTCGACACCAGCGTCAATCGTGACAACGCGGTTGTCGGTAGCGGAGCCTTCGAGGCAGGGGCTGGATTTGATGAGCTGCACGATTTCCTCGGCATGGGTTATGTGTCGATGAAACACGATATCGACGATGTGACCTCCGTGTCGCTTGGTGGAGCGTTCGCGATGCGAGCGCCCACGCTTTACGAAATGTACAGCCAAGGGCCGCCAGAAAATCCGATTCGTTTTCCGGGAGCCATTACAGGGAACTCGAGTCTAGATCCCGAACGCAACTTGCAATTCGACTTAGGCATGACTCGAAAGACAGAAACTTACTCGGTCACCGTTCGCGGTTTTCACTCCGAGATCGATGATCACATTTTGCCCATTCCAACTTCGCTGGTTGCTGTTCCTGGTCCTGGAGCCGCTCCGGCAACGACGACATTGGGTCGATCTATTGATACACCCGGTGGCGCGACGGTCATTCCTGATTCCACCGTCGTGGTCTATCAATACCAGAACGTCGACCGAGCTCGCTTGTGGGGAGGCGATCTGTTGACCGAATGGAACGCTTACGATGGTGTAACATTGTTGGGGAGCGTTTCGTATGTGGCGGGTAAGAACGAAGCCCCAGTCGTTCTCGACGATGTCGGTGATGATCCGACGCAAGGCCTTCGAGAAAAAGATCCGCCGCCGAACTTGTTCCCATTGGCCGGTACTGTTGGTGTGAAAATCTTCGACCCCTGCGACGACGTATGGGGCGTAACCACGATCGTCCACATGGTGGATCAGCAAGACCGTATCGCTCGCTCACTGGGTGAGGTCGGGACTCCGGGATTTGGCACGGTCGATATCAGCGGCTACTACCGAACCGCGCTCTTGAACGTGCTGGACAAGAACTACACCGAGCACGGATCATTGGCAATCATCGATCGCAACGGCAATCTGCAGTTGGTTGACGAGCCAGGTATCTCTTGGGTGACGAGCGTTGAGTGGAATTACTAGGAGATGAAGTCCGCGCAATCATCACGTCTCTGGCGTTTCATCTTCGCGAATTCGGTCGATCTTGCTCAGTGTATCTCGTACTGTCATTGCGTCAGCCACCGCAGCTGAAAGCATCACGTGGTGGTTGCCGCCGCTTGTCTGCATCTGGATTCCACAAATGCCCAACCGGCGCATCAGTGGTCCTTTAAAGCAAGCAAAGTCGACAATCGCCCGAAAGTGAAGTTTGCGATCGTGCAGAAATGTGCCGCCTTTGATGATCCGCAAGAACTGTCCTTCGACAGAAACCCGTGTTCCGTATGCTTCGCGCCGAGCCATTCGGTGCCAAAAACAGAAGTACAAGATCACCGCAATCAACATGCCCAGTAAAGCGCCGCTGCTAGCTCCGATGAAGAATTGATAGGCAAAGTCAGTCGTCGTAGCAATCGTGTAAATGGTGTGTTTGCCGACCCGTGCGGCAGTGCCGAGAAGCCCGCCGAAAGAAACACCGACAACGCTAAGGCAAAGGATGGCATGCCATCGCAAGTAACGACACAGCTTGTCACGTTCGATGGCGATTTCGAACTCGCGTGGATAGGGATCCGTCATGCTGATGGCAAACGGCCGCTACCGCTTCACGGATCAACAAACTTTGCGGAATCATCGAGATAACCACTGATCGAGGGCGTATTCGACCGCATCCCCCTCGATGGTCTCGTGAGCCAGCAAGTCGTCGACCACCGCTGCGACTGCTGCCCAGTAGTTTTCTCTGTCGAACGTGCGGTAAATGCCGATGGTTGTTTCCTCGAGAAAGGCAAGCCGCAGTCGTTCATCTGGGAATAGCGACTCGGCGGAACTCCAGGCAACTCGCCAATCATCGGCCCACTCGGCGACCATGCCAGGATGAAACGGGTCGCCGGTGTGAAGCATCTCGGCCACGGGGCCGGCCAAGGCAACTTGAATAGACCTTTCACAGAGTTCCCGTGCGGTGAATTCGTCGATGGGCCATTCGATCTGAATGTCGGCATGCCGCTGTGGACCATCGTCCCAGTCAGGATCGATCGTCACCGACCGCACGCGACCTCCCACAAGGACCGCCATCACCGCATGGCCGGCTTCGTGGTAGGCTGAGACTTCAGACATAGCGATCCCGAAATCATGATGTTCGCGCGAAGAACTTCGTGGCCTCAATAATCAAGTACACCAGGATCCACGCGCCGACGAAACCGCCAATGCCTAGCATGCTGGGGCGGGGGATTTCGATGTCTGCCATTCCTGGGGTGAGTTTCTCGCCCTTGGGGGCTGGGTCTTCAGGCAGGGTGCACGGAGCTGCGACTTCTTCGTCTGGTTTCACTGGCGTGTGAATCAGTGTGTAGAAGTGATCAAGTTTTTCAGCGTCCGTTCGCTTCGTCAAAAAGCTGACGACTAAGCCAGAGATGATCCCTGAACCGAGGTAAGCGACATTGACCCACGGGTCGAGCAGCTTGCCTTTGGCGTTGAACCAGCTTTCGGGGCAGATTTCGACCAGCAAGTCTGCGCGGTGACCAACAAACCACCATGTGCTGACGGCCACGATTGTCGAGACCCACACAGCTTTGGGCGTCCAGCCGCGCCAGATCAAGCCGAACCACAGGCTGATACCGATGGCAGCAGGCGTCTTAAACACAACTTTGATGGCGTCGATGACGTCGCCAAACGTTGATTGAACAATCAGTGAAATTGCGACGATGATCAAACCGGCAATACGTCCGGTCCACAGATAGTGTCGCTGAGAGGCCTCCTTGACCAGAAATCTCCGGTAGATATTGTCTGTGAACAAACCGCTAGACACAACCATTTGTGCATCACCACTACTCATCATGGCGGCTAATAGTGATGCCAGCAGAAGTCCGACTAAGCCAGGCATGATTCGGGGCAAGATGTCGTAGGCGGCCCGTCCGAACAGTCCGTCGGCGAATTTCTTGTCGACACCGTCAAGCTTTGCGGTTTCCTCGTCCATGTATGAGTTGATGCGAGCTACATCAGCTTCGGGCAAGTCGTCCCGTTTTCCTTCGAGCGCTGCCAACTCACGTTTGAAGTTGCTCATGCGTTCGTTGGAAGGAAGCTCGGCCCAGTCGGATTTCAGTTGTTCAATGCGGTCGGCTTCTTCATCAGAGAGCTGCCCGGCCAGTAGCGTGGTTTTGTATTCGTCGAAGTTCAGTCTTTGCTGCAGCGATTGATACAACTGACGATCGGCGGGATCGTCGGAGTCTTTCAAGGGGCTACTTGTGCCCAAGTACCAGACGATGCAGGCCAAGCCGGTGAAGGTCCAAGCCATCGTGCAAAAGCGTTTCAGGAAATTGCCAACCGTGAAGCCAAAGCGACCCTCGAATTCGGTCTTGCCCGCACCGCAAACGCCCATGATGTGCGGTTGCACGACGATGCCCGTCAGCGCCATTAGCGAAACCATGAAGACGTAAAAGACGGTCAATTGTTCCTTGCCCATTGAAGCCGCGGCCTCGGCATCGGCGACGATGTTCAGCATGCCGGGTTTGATCACCGCTTGTTCGTGCAGCGAGCCGAAACCTCCGATCATGTAGAACACAAATGGCAGTAACAAGAACGAGAAGGCGATCGTCAAAATACCTTGCACAAAGTCGGTAATGATAGCCGCTCCCAAGCCGCCTGCCATTCCGTAAGCAACGAATAAGACCGTCATGGCCAAGACCGCATATTCGTGGCCTTGAACTTGTCGCGTACCGGTTTCGAACGAATTGGTGTCTTCGTTCCAGCCGATTTTGGGGACTTGTATGTCGATTTCAGCAGCCAAACGATCCAACTCGCCACCCGTTAGCGAGCTGACCATCTTGCCGCTAGCAAATAGCAGTGCCGCCAGGAAAACGATCGAGATCACGATGCCGTAGATTGAGTACAGCGTGGCGGTTGCCGTTCCGTAGCGAGCCTCGAAGTAGTCGGCTGTCGTGAGGGCTCGCATTCGACGCATCAGAGGGGCGACGATCCAATAAAAAGGGTGTCGCGAACAACCAAACCAGTTGCCACCAGATGCCAACCAAGCCGCTTCGCCAAGTGCCCGCGATAACGGTGACCGCCTGCTCGCTACTGGTTCCGGCTCCGAAGGCGAAGAACATCATGAAGACTTTGCCGAAACGGCGGCCGCCCATGAAGAAGTCGGTCATGTCTTTGACTTTGGTGGCTGACCAGATTCCGATACCGGCAATGCCGATGAAATACAAAACCAGAACGACCCAATCCAGCCAGTGAAGCCCCAACCAGTTCATGTTGTATTCCTTCTATGCCATCGCTTTGGCGACGGCAGCTTTCGTTTTATTCAAGCCGGTCTTGGCGACTTCTAGTGCGTCTTGTTTCCAGTAATCTCGATTGAACAATTCCAATGACAGAGCGCATTGGCAGCCGTTGTCTCGCAATGTGCGGAGAACCTTGTTCAGCGGCGCGACACCATCACCCGGGTAAACTCGGTGCGAATCATTCATTTCAGCCCGCGGCGGATTGGCGGGGTAATCGTTGATGTGGAAACACTGAATCGATTGACCGCTGAGTAGCTCGAGGCCTGCGAAGTCCGAACCGCCTTTGAAGATGTGGTAAACGTCGGGCAAGATGCAGGCGTCGGGATGTCCACTTTCGACGGCCACGAAGACGGTCTCGCCCAGTCGAGAGAGCGACTTGGAAAAGCCCCACACTTCGACTTGCGGTGTGACGCCCATTTTCTTGCCAAGTTCCAACAGAGCACGATATCGCTCGGCCGCTTTGAACAAATCCAGATCTGTTTGACGAGTGGCTCCGGTTGGTGGCGCGGCGATCCGCGTTCCACCGATTTGAGCCAGCCGGTCCATGTCGCGTTTGGCGGTCTCTAAACCGGCAGCGCGTTTGGCATCGTCGTCGACGATCCATTGAGCGAAGCCGATAGCGCTATCGACCGTCATGCCGTGATCCTTGATCCGCTTGCCCAGATCCTTTAGCGATCCGCCACCGTCGACATACGCGTCGATCTTGCGCATCCACGGTTCGACGCCGTCGTAACCAGCTTTTCCGGCGATGTCGATTTCTTGGACGATGTCCAATTCTTGACCGCGAATCGTGCTGGTGTTGAAGCAAAAGGTGAACGGACTTTTTTGATCTTTCGAGGATTCAGCGGCCTCGCCACGTTGAGCCAAGACGCTTCCCGCCAAACAGGCACTTGCCGAAAGCATCATTTCACGACGCGAGAAATCGATAGACATTGGTGTTTCTCCAGAACGCATCAATTGTGATGCATCTGAAGTTACCCAGTTCCCGCTCCACGATCAAACGAGTCGAGGTCACGCATGTATAAAGCCAGCGTGGTTTGGACAGTTTCGCGGTTAATTTTCCAGCACGGCTCTGCTTCGGTGTAGCGGCTGCAGTGATCGACCAACAATCGATGTAAGTACTTGAACAAGTGCCGCGGTACGCGCAAACGCGAGAAGACGCCGATTAGCTCTTGCTGGCTCATGGCTTCGTCGAAAAGGTCACTCAGCGCGGTTTTCTTGCCCGAGTCTCCCTCGCCCAGACAAGCACCGATGCGATCACTGGCAACGTCATACAGTGCCTCGCCCGACCATTCGAGGGATCTGATCAAGTTTTGCTTGTCCAATCGAGACCGCTCGTAGAATTCCTTTTCTTCGCGGTCAAGGAAATAGGAAACGTCCGACGGCAGCAGCAACTTAAAGCCAAGCCCCGGGTGCTGTAGGAACTTGTTATCAAACATTGGCCACAGCAAGTCGCGCATTCGCTCGGCATTGCCGTTGATTAAGTGAGGCTCGTCAACGCGGTCGACTAACACGACGATGCTGGTGAAACCAAGCGATTCGAGAATTCGCTGGAACTTCTGCAGCGATTCATAGCGGTCGTCGCTGCGTTCTTTTGTTGGCAGTGGTTGGCCGAGCAACTGTTGTCGTTGAAATCGCGAAAGGATTTTTCGCAACGAATTCGTGGCGTGATCAATAATCCGGATCTGTTTCGAGATACGCCACGATTTGTAGAACAGGCCCAATTGTCGCCACAGCCACGGAAGCCAAGCGGCCAAGACGATCGCCGCGCACCATGTCACTCCCAAGTTGACTCCAACCGAGAAAGAATAAAGGTAGACGCCAACAACAATCCCGCTCAAGCCGACGGCAGCCAATCGGTCAATCTCGGACATAAAGGTCGAAAACCGAAGTTTCTTCTTCAGTCGCCCCCATCGATAAGACGGCGGCAGATCGAGGGTATGGTCATAGAACGCGGCCAGCAGCAACATGTCTCGCTTTTGCTGAAGATCCATGCGGCCGAGTTGTTTCGGTGTCACCAGCTCGGCGCTGTCGGGTTCGCCGTCGCTGCGTTTCGGGAATAAAGAACTGATCAGTCGGGTGACGCCGAGCGAAAGGATGGCGTCCATGTGGTCCCAGAGACGCCAATAGGTAAGGACCTTTTCTGGCCGTTTCTTGCGGCCACTGAATCGCTCGCGGAAACAGTCCAGGAACGGGTTGAAATCGTCGTACTCAATAATGAAGACGCGGCCGTCTGGATGTTCGCGGTTGTACTGCTCGATGTGCTCGACGATTTGCAGCCGAAGCGCCGTTTTGCCTGCACCTTTCTCGCCGAAGACAACAGCAGTCGAGGGATGCTCGGGATCACCGTTGATTTTGTTCCAGGCGGGGTGATACGTGCTTGCCAAACAGAACCGCTGAAAGACGTGGTCCGAGTTAGCGTCTTCCTGAGCAAATGGATTCTCTTGGATTCCGTGGTGAGTTAGGAATTGTTCGACTTTCATCCGCGCGAATTTCTTGAATGAAGGTTTGAGAGTGCGATGCTGACATTTGGTTATTCGTCGCAAAGCCTCAAAAATTGGTTGTCAGCCGGTGAAGAGAAGCCCGGCTTTTCCAAAAAGCCGGGCTTCTCTTCATTCACATTCGCGAGCGACTTGGATTAGAGATCCTGATATCGGATACGTGGCGAGATTTCAAAGGCTAAGCGGGCCAAAAGTTGTTGCGCATGAAAAAAGCAACGAAATTCGATTCGCAACGCGTCACCATCGTTGCGAAGTCGATTTTCGTTGCCTGCAATCCGGTCAACGGATTCGGAGTCGCTGATTAGTTGCGGCTTGTAATTTGTCCCAAGGCCACTTGGCTGCCGCGGTAAGCGGAAAGCTGTTTGGCGTTGGTGTTGATGGCCGCTTTGAATTGTTGTTGAGCTCCCGCAGCGTCGCCACTACTGGCTTTGCGTTGAGCGATGAAGAAGTGAGCTTCGCATTGTTGCGCGGCCTTCAAGTTGCTGTCTTTGCTGATGGCAGCTAGCAATTGCTCTTCGCTGATCGCGCCAACTTGGTAGCTCAAGAGGTGATCGATCCAGTCGCGGTCGGCCGATGCTTTCTTGCTGGCGGACGCGAATCGAGTTTGTGCATCCGAGCCCTTGCCCACCAAGGTCAGGGCTAGGGCACGCCATGGGTCGATGAATCGCATCTCTTTGTCGATTTGCTTCGCTTGATCGAAGGACGCCAAAGCACTGCGATGATCGCCGGCGAAGAACAGTGCAAAGCCCAAGTCGGCGTGTGCGACAGGATTTCGGCCATCGAAGCGCACAACTTGCTTGTAATCGGAGACGGCGTCTGACAGTTTGCCTTGAGTCAGTCGCGAGGTGCCTCGCAGGCTGTGGACAAGCGGCTGTTGCGGGTTGATTTGCAGCGAAGCGGAGAATTCGTTCTCGGCAGCTTGTGCGTCACCAGATTCCATCAACGTGAAGCCGCGGTTGGTGTGAGCGACGAAGAACTTGGGATCAAGCTGAAGGGCTTGTGTGAAGTCACCAATGGCCGCATCGTATTTGCCTTGTCCTTGCAAGAACATTCCGCGGTTGTTGAACACGGTGGGGTTCTTGGGGAATGCCGTGACGGCTCGATCGAAGCTTTGGCCGGCCTTGACCGCGTCGCCGTTGACCGAGTGAGCTTCAGCCAAACCGACATAGGCGGCGATGTGAGACGGCGACTTTTGAATCGCGGAGTCGTAATCTTTGGCAGCGGATTTGGCATCCCGTAGGAACATGTGGGCCAAGGCTCGCTGGTAGTGAATGTTGGCTGCGTCGCTGTTTCGTAGGCTCTCGAGACCGAGCAATTGTCCGGCGACCTGAACGACAACCTGAGCGTGATTCGGACGGTCCTCGATTTGAGAGAGTGTGGTCATGCCATAAAGATAAGGCAAGTAATAGCTTATGTTGTCCGATCCCTTGGCCGCCACTGCTTGGCGAGCATCTTGGATTCCTTGCCGAACCAACTCTGCTTCGCCGCGAGCTTGTCCCAGCTCAACTTTCGAGCTAGCTCGCAAATACAACGCCACATGATCTTGTGGGTTTTGACGCAGCACAGAAGTCGTTAAGTCGATAGCTCGCTGATACTTACCTTGACGATAGGCTTGATCAGCATCCGACTTAGTTCGCTCGACACCGCCAGGCTGAGTATTCGCGACAGTCTTGACGGGTTGGTCTTGGGCGAAGCTTTGGGAAACCAAAGACAACGCAATGGTAAGAACGAGTGGAGTCTGAAAAGTGATTTTCATGGTGACGATTCCGGTTTTGAGAGTAACGGTTTTGTGTCCGGGACATCTGACCGCTGAAATGATCGGCCGGAAGCCTCAGCCACTTGGATTGAGGACACGCAATCGATCCGTCGTACTCCGACACGGAATGACCGCGAGTATCCAATTAATCGGAGTGACCCAACCAATAGGCCAGTGGAATCATACAGACCGCTCCAGCCCCTACAATCGTTGAATCTTAACATTGCAAGACAGTGGAACGAAAACGTAGCCACGCTCGCCAGAGCGTGGAGAATTGCTAAGTGTTTCGCACCATCTGGCGACGGTGGCTACATTTACCGGTCCGACGCGAGCCGTCTGGTGATCGCGAGGCGACCTCCACTCTGCAACAACGACTGTTGGGCGTCGATGGAAATCCTGATAATTTGCGAACTTGGGCTGATTGATAGCGATTCTGCGAACTGGTGAATTGGCTTTACATAATTGCCGTAAAGGCCGCTCCGACTGCTTGACAGTTTCGGATCAGGTAAGTATTTTCTTGTCAGTTGTGAATTGATCGAGTCGTTGTGCGCATCGACCGAACACTTTAGGTGCCTTCGGACTCCTAAAGAAGACGTGATTTGTGCGCACGTCCATTACACCTTCAAGGGGTGTTGTAATGTGAATTCGTGATTTGGCTTCTGCCAACACATCTCGATTCAATCGGACGACTGAGGATCTGTCGTCTCGTTGTCGTTGCCCACTCAGCGCAACGGCAAATAAAGTGGGACTTTGAGCCCGCTTTTTTATTTGGAGTTGGTTCCTGAGATTGGATGTTGCCTAGCCAACACGCCAAAACCGGGATTTTACAAAAAATCAGATACAGGGTGAATCATGAACGGTGCCGAAGTCCTACGAGTCGTCGATACCATTCACCGTGATAAGAACATCGATAAAGAAATCGTGTTCATGGGGGTCGAACAGGCTATTCTTTCCGCTGCGCGAAAGCACTTCGGTGAAGAATACGAGCTGACTGCGGACGTCGACCGTGATAGTGGGGAACCGACCGTCAAGTGTGACGGCGAGGACCTCGAACCCGAAGTGCTTGGTGATTTGCTGGGACGCATCGCGGCTCAGACTGCCAAGCAAGTCATGATCCAAAAGATTCGCGAAGCCGAACGCGATGCCCTTTTCGGGGAATACTCGGAAATGAAAGGGTACATCGTCACCGGCACGATTTCGCGATTCGATGGTGGTTCGGCGATTGTCAGTTTGGGCAAGGTCGACGGTTTCTTGCCGAGGAGTGAACAAATTCCCGGCGAGTCGCATCGGATGAACGAACGCGTTCGCGCGGTCGTGATCGATGTTCGCAAAGCCGGAAGCCGAGTGAAGATCATCCTTTCCCGAAATCATCCGGATTTGGTGCTGCGGCTCTTTGAACTTGAGATTCCTGAAGTCGCCGAGCGAGTGATCGAAGTTCGCTCATTGGCGAGGGAAGCCGGATACCGATCCAAGGTCGCGGTGTCTTGTTACGACACAAAAATTGATTGTGTCGGAGCATGCGTTGGCGTCCGTGGTTCTCGGATTAAGAATATTGTGGACGAGTTGGCGGGTGAGCGAATTGATATCGTCCGCTGGAACGACTCGTTGCAGGTGCTGGTGCCTAACTCGATGCAACCGGCCGAGGTTGAGGATGTCATCCTTTGCCCGATGCTTGGTCGCGTGATCGTGTTGGTTCGCGAGGATCAATTGTCCTTAGCCATCGGAAAACGCGGCCAAAACGTGCGTTTGGCTTCAAAATTGGTGGGTTGGGACATTGAAGTCATGACTCGGGAGGAGTTGGACGAACAACTGGATAAGTCGGTTGAGGCGTTCAGCGAGGTTCCTGGTGTCAACGAGGAGTTGGCCGAGAACTTAGTCGCTCAGGGATTCTTCAGCTTTTACGACTTGTCCGTGATCGAACCCGATCAATTGGCCGAGTTGGGCGGATTGTCTGCCGAAGAGTGTGAAGTCATCGTCGATTATGCCGATGAGGCAAGCGAGCGGCAGGAAGCTGAAGAGGCGGAAGCGAAAGCACAAGCTAAGGGAACTGGCGTTGAGGCAGCTCCTGCTGATTCCGTCTCTGCACCACCAGGTGATTCCGTCTCGGCACCCCCAGTCGCTGATCCAGTATCTGCTTCACCTGCAGCCGACGCTGAAGGCGAATCCGAATCGGATGAGTCGGCGGATGGTGATGCTGAGGAAACGCCAGCAGAACCAACTGCTGATGCAGATGAAGTGACGGAAACGCCTGTTGAAGAAGCTGCTGCTGAAGCGGAAGAAGCCGCAGAGGATGCTTCTGTAGCAGAAGAAGCGGCAGCACCGGTTGAAGAGGCACCAGTAGAGGAAGCAGAAACATCAGATTCACCCGAAAGTGAATCTGAGGCAGAAGAGAGTTCGGAAGCTGCTGAGGAAGAAGTGGCCGCCGAAACAGAAGAGACAAGTTAAGATGTGGCAGAAGAAGCAACCGCCGATGTTGGCGAACCAGCTGCTGCCACGGGTGAAGAAGTGAAAACGGAAGACTGAACCTTTCACGGTTTGTAGGCGTCGATTACGGAGCGGTCTCCATGGGTTGAACTAGAGTTCATAAAGAAGGGGTTAGCTGTTGAAAATCCGTATCTTTGCTCTTGCCAAAGAGCTCGGAATGGACAGCAAGGTGCTGATCAAGCGCTGCAACGATGCTGGAATTCAAGTCAAGAGTTCCGCATTGGCAAGCATCTCGCCTGAAGAGCGAGATATTGTTGTCGCGTTTCTCAAGAATGAGGACTCCGGCGACAGCGACGATGAGCAGTCACCGATGACACCTACGCGCGAGCCGACTCGCGACGTCTCGTCGAAGATGCGCACCATCAAGGATATGGCGCCGCGTCCTCAACACTCTCGTCCCGCTGCTCAGCCAGTTGAGGAGCCGCCGGAAGAAGCCCCTGCTGCCACTGTCGTTGCCGAGGCTCCTGAAGTTGTTGCTGATCCTGTCAGTGCTCCACCAACCGAGGCTCCCGCGGTCGATCCTGGCTCTGTGGAAGCTCCACCGCAACCTTCGTCTGTCGAATCGCCACCTGTCGACACTCCGCCCGCCGAAGTCGCTGCTGAAAACGTGGAAACGCCACCGACTGAAGGCGAGGATGACGACAAAGTTGTGCCCATCAGTCGCGATGACTACGTGTCGACATCGGGATTCTCGTCGACAATCCGCGAGATGAAACCCCGTGGCACATCCGATCAAGGTCGCGGTCGTTCCAAAGCAAAGTCGAAGCCCGCGCTGCCTGCATTTGCTGCTCCGCCTAAGCCGGTCAAAGCGAAGCAAACAAAGCCAAAGGCCGAACCTGTCCAAAAGCCGGACATGCCGCTTTCGCCTGCTGAGCTAAACAGTCCGCTGGCCGAGCACTTAAAGAAGCACAGCGAGAAGAAACACAAGAAGAAAAAGTCGCTGCTGGACGATTCCGATGGAATGATCGTAGGTCGAGGAAACCTGGGATTGGTCGAGAATCGCAAGGAGCGTCGCGAGAAACGGCAGCGTGCTCGCCGGGAGGCCGACGACGAAGCTCGTATCGACAAACGAAGTCGCCGCAGCAAGAAGCGGTCGGGGCCCGTCGAGTTAAAGACGGAAGCAGAGATCGAGCTGCCGATCACAGTTCGGAGCCTTTCCGAGGCGATCGGTCGTCCTGCGAAGTCGATCATCGCGATCCTCTTCCAAAACGGCGACATGGCGAGAGCCAACATCAACGCGAACCTCGAGGAAGAAGAAGCCATCGAGTTCGCGATGGAGTTGGGCGTCGACTTAACGATCAAGCGCGGTCGAGACGTCGAAGACGAACTGCAAGCGATGCTTGATCTGGAGGAACCAGAAGAATTCCTCTCAGAACGCCCGCCGATCGTCACCATCTTGGGACACGTGGATCACGGGAAAACATCGCTCTTAGATAAAATCCGATCCGCCGCCGTGGCCGATGGCGAGGCGGGCGGTATCACACAACATATTGCTTCGTACCAAGCGGAATGCAACGGCAAGAAAATCACGTTTGTCGATACTCCTGGTCACGCCGCCTTCGGTGAGATGCGTGCTCGCGGAGCGAACGTGACGGATATCATCATCTTGGTTGTTGCCGCCGATGACGGTGTGATGCCGCAAACCGTCGAGTGCATCAGTCACGCGAAGGCATCAGGTGCTCCGATCATCGTGGCGATGAACAAGATCGATTTGCCCGACGTGAACGAGCAAAAAGTGCTCGGCGATTTGGCGTCTCACGAAATCATGCCTCAGGAGTGGGGCGGTGATGTGGAAGTCGTGCGGACGTCAGCAGAAACTGGGCAAGGCTTGGACGAGTTGCTTGAGCACATTTTGCTGATGGCCGAATTGCACGAATTTAAAGCCAACGCTGAAGGTCCCTCACTGGGCGTTTGTTTGGAAGCGTTCCGGGACGAAGGCCGCGGTGTCTTGAGCTGGTTGATGGTACAGCGTGGATCATTGAAAGTCGGTGATGTCGTCTTGTGCGGGCCGGCCTATGGTAAAGTCCGCGCAATGTACAACGATCGCGACGAGATGTTGACCGAAGTTGGTCCATCAACTCCGGTGATGGTTTCCGGTTTCGACAGCGTTCCGCAACCTGGCGATCACTTCTTCCCATTCGACGAACTCGACGATGCTCGCGCCACAGCCGAGAATCGTCGACAGGTCGGTCGCGCCGCGTTCTTGTCAACTCGAGGCCGCCCGCGAACAATGGAAGACATCCTGAACGCGGCCAAAGGCGGAGTCTCTCAAGACTTGCCATTGATCCTGAAGGCAGATACGCCCGGTTCGATCGAAGCTCTTAAGAGTGAATTGAACAAATTTGATCATCCGGAAGTGTCCGTTACGATCCTTCACGAAGGTGTCGGTGGTGTTAACGAGAGCGATGTTTATCTTGCCAGTGCCTCGCAAGCAATCATCATCGCGTTCCATGTGATCGCGGAAGATCGAGCGGTGCAGTTGGCTGATCGTGAGGGCATCGACATTCGCCGGTACAACATTATCTACGAAGTGACGGACCAGATTAAACGAGTTTTGGAAGGCTTGCTCGAGCCTGAGAAAGTTCAAGTTCCGACCGGCCGCGCGTTGGTGCTGCAGACATTCCATATTAGCCGTTTCGGTACGATTGCCGGATGTCGTGTGTTGTCGGGAACAATTGAACGATCCAATCGAGTGCACGTTATTCGCGATCAAAAAGTGCTGAACGACTATTCGTTGGCCTCGTTGAAACGCGAAAAAGATGATGCCAAGGAGGTCCGCGAAGGCATGGAGTGCGGTATTCGCATCGATGGTTTCAACGACGTTAAGGAAGGCGACTTGCTGGAAGCATTCCGAATCGATACGAAGAAACGGACACTGGAAGACCGGGCGGAGTAAGAAGCATTCATGACAAGCCGTCGCACAGCTAAGGCCGCTCAGGCCATTCGTGAAACGGTCAGCTCGGCCATTTTGTTTGGCTTAAAGGATCCGCGCGTCAAGAACGTAACCGTTTTAAGTGTCGAGTGTAGCGGTGATCTTCGTAACGCGAAGGTCTACGTTTCCGTCATGGGTGATGCCAAAACGCAGTCGTTAACAATGCATGGCCTGAACTCGGCTCGCGGATTTTTACAATCGAAAGTCGGCGACAGACTTCAAACTCGATACACTCCCATACTAAAATTCGTGCTGGATCCGAGTGTGAAGAGAAGTTTCGAGACAACTCAGGTCTTACGCGAACTCGGAGACGACACGGAATCCGTCTCCCCAGAAGAAATTGAAGACGAGGCGAACGATTAATGGTTGCCGCAAAGAAGCCTAAGGCATCCGATAAGCAAGCCATCGGCAAGAAGGTCGTGAACATTTTGAAGAAACGCTACAAAGGTAGTGTTCCAAAAAATGACCGGCCCGTCTTGGAGACGATTTTGTACGGCATTTGCCTGGAAGACGCGACGAATGACGACGCGGTGAAGGGCTATGACAAGTTGCTGGCTAGCTTTCACGACTTGAATGAAATTCGAGTTAGCTCGGTCGCTGAGCTGGAACCAGCATTCGGCGAGCAAGAGCTGGCGCCATGGAAAGCGCTACGGATTCGCAGCGTGCTGCGTTTCATATTCGAAACGTATTACGCTTTCGAATTTGAAGTGCTGCGGCGCAACACGCTTGATCAAGCTCAAAAGATGCTCACGAAGATCGAGCATCTAAGTCCCTTCGTCCGGCTGTTTACATTGCAAGCCGTTTTAGGCAGTCACCTTGTCCCTGTCGACTCGCGGATGATGAAAGCGGCCGTGTGGCTTGGTTTTGTTGACCCTGCCGACAAGGATGAAAAGGCGGCATCAGAATTGAAATCAGCTGTTCGCAAAGCGGACGTTGATCAGTTCTGCCACCTGTTGCGATGCCTCGCGAATGATGAGTCGCTGACATGGGCGTTCGATGAAGACGCTAAGGAGTCGGCGGAATTCGATCTGCTGACAGCACCTGACCGCCTCAGCGAACTGTTCACTCGCAAGAAGCCGCGCAAGAAGGCCAAGAAGAAAGTTGTCAAAAAGGTTGCGAAGAAAGCCGCAAAGAAAAAGGCAACTAAGAAAAAGACGGCCAAGAAGGCTGCGAAGAAAGTTGCCAAGAAGCCTGCGAAAAAGGCCAAGAAGAAACGCTAAGGGAATTCCAGAAGCCCGGCTTTTTCAAAAAGCCGGGCTTCTTTTTTGCTTGTGAACGTACTCACCCTGACTATAGATCTTCAAGTCTTTCGCGGTGAGCAAGGAAGCGCGATATGAGAATCTTTGCAATGGGGATGTTTTCAAACCCGAATGCAGAAGAATTAGCAACGATCAAGTCCGCTGAGTTCGCCCACTTCTCAATCGTGGGCACATGGGATTATCAACGTGAGCCCTGCGAAGATTGTGATTACTATTGGTAGCGACTAGTTGCCGCACTGCTAGTGCAGTGGGAGACATCGTCGCCAATTGTTGGTGACTTCTCTTGGAACGGCCCGTTTGGTTATTCCTTCTTGATGAAGAAAGACGTCGCGCGTCGGCTCGCAGACTCTGTTTTCGAAGTAGACACCGCGCCGATTGAATACATCAAACCAGAAAGGAAACGTAACGTTGTTGGGTATCCCTATGCTGGACCGGAACTGGTTTGGGCCAAAGACATTCCAGTCGTGGAATTGGATCTCGAAGCCAGTGATGTTTCTGAAACGCGTTCATGCCTCAGCTGTGGAGACATCCGTTACACATTGTGTGAAACCGAGATCGTCACTCGGGAATGCGATTGGAGCAATCACCACATTTTCCGAATTGCAACAAACGGTCCGGCGATACCCTTTGTGACTGAAAGAGGACGATCGGTCATCGAAGGATGCAGCTTTACGAACATTCATTTCCGGGAAGCTGGAGAGATTGTCTGACCTGATTCCCGAAACTTCTGAAATCACAAATCAACAGTCATCAATCTTCAAAAGAGTCCCGGTATCGGTGCGCCATCGCGGATCAGTGTGATTGGGCGACCGACATTTGCTTGGTATTCGGTCTTCGGATCAATGCCGATGTTCTTGAAGAAGGACGCGGCCAGATCGTCTGGTGTGAAGCCGTCGGATTTTGGGCCTTGGGCTTTATCGTCGCTTTCGCCAAGAACTTGACCGCCGCGTATATCGCCGCCGGCTAGGAGTGAGGACATGGCTCGTGCCCAGTGGTCGCGGCCGACGCGGGCGTTGACTTTTGGCGTGCGGCCGAATTCTCCGGTGACTAGGATCGATGTTGAGTCCAGTCTGTTCTTTTCTTGAAGTCGATCAAGCAGGGCCGACATCGACTGGTCGAATCGTGGTAAGAGTTCGCGGCCTAGGCGATTGAAATTGTCGGCGTGTGTGTCCCAGCCTTCTAACAGTACGGTGACGAATCGGACTCCGGCTTCGATCAGCCGTGTGGTCAGCAGCATGCTTTGGCCGAACTCGTGCCGACCAAATCGCTCGACTTCCCGTTCGGTCTCGCTGGTTAAATCAAACGCGTTGCGTGAGCGGCGCGAACTGATGATTCGGTAGGCTTGCTCAGAAAATCGGTCCAGACCGCGGACGGGATCGTCAAGGTCTTCGAATCTCTCGAACGCTTTATCGATATCGGATAACAAGTTGCGGCGTGATTCGTACTTCTCGATCGTCAAGCCATCACCCAGTGTGATACCGCGGACTCGGAATGGCTGGCCGTAGCGAGGCTTCTCGCCGGTTGAGAGCGGACCGTATTCCGCACCCAAGTAGCCTGGGCCTTCGACGGGGCGGTCGATGGAAACGAACGACGGTAAATCTTTGGCGGCGGGAAACTCGTGACTGACGACGGAACCATACATCGGATATTGAACGACCGGCGTTGGTCGATTGCCCGTCATCAAATAGCGAGTGCCCAATCCGTGAGCAGCCAGGTTATGAGTGATCCCGCGAATGACCGCGTACTTTTCCGCTCGACGTGCAAGTCGCGGCATGTGCTCGCAGATTTCGACACCAGCCGCAGCGGTCTTGATCGGGCTGAATTGCCCTCGGTACTCGGCCGGCGCGTCCGGTTTCAGATCAAATGTGTCTTGATGGGAAGGGCCGCCTCCCAGGAAGACCAGGATTGCAGAACGTCCTTTGTCCTCTTCGCTCGCGTGCGCATTCATCCGCAGAAAACTGCTCAAGGATAAGCCAGAGCCAAGGACGCCAACTTTGAGCATTTGGCGGCGTGAGATTTGGTTCATGGTTGCGCCTTTCATTTGCCGAAGCCCGTGCCCAAAGCCGGGCTTCTCTTATCGGTTCAAAATGAATTCTTTTGTGTTGATCAACACCCAAAGCAGATCGCGAATTCCCTCTTCGAGTGACTCGACTTTCGCCAAATGTTTGTTGGCTCGATCAATTTCAGACGTCGTTGGCGGCCGGTTGACCGTTCGCAGCCATGCCGTTTTGACAAGCTGCCTTCGATCAAGATTGTCGCCAGCCTTTTCTGCATGCGAGATTTCAGTTATCCACCCACTCTCGTCGAGTCGCTGTTCGACCAAGGGATCATTGTGCATAAAGATCGACTGCAATAGCGTTGGCTGATTGATGCGTTCGCAGTCACAATTCAGCGCGCGTTCGGGTTTGCCGAACACATGCATTCCGTAAGTTCCCGCGAGCCACATCGATAGGTGTCCCGTCGCGCGGCGGGTTAAGTCGGTACGGACCTTGTCGAGGTTATCGGTCGCGGCAACCGCTTGCTTTAAGCCATCGTAAACGACTTCGGCCGGGACTCGGCGAGGTATCGAACGACTGAAATTGCGGCGGTCGTCGCGATTTGTCTTGTTTGGTTTCCACGTGCGTTGGTAGGTTTCGCTCGAGACGATTTGTCGGTGCAGCCACTTCATGTCGAAGTCGCGTTCTACAAATCCGTCGGCAAGCCAGTCGAGCAATGCTGGGTTGCTGGGAGGGTTGGCCGGGTTTAAGTCGTCGGGGGGCTCGACGATGCCGATGTGAAAGTAGCCGGCCCAAACGCGATTTACAAAGGCCCGTGCAAACCACGGGTTGTCTTGTTGTTTCATCCACTGCATGATCTGGACGCGAGGATCCTCGTCCGCTGCCAACTGGACGACATCGCTGCGAAGTAAGCTGATGGAAGCCGCGGCCTTGCGACGATCGATGTACAACTCTCGCCAAGGAATCGTGCGGCCGTCTTGGGCGCGTCGCAGCACGTCTTTGCGGATTGGGGATCCGTTCTTTCCTCGCACGTTCAGGCCGACTTGTTTGGCCAATTCGCGGTATCGCTTGTCGGCGGCGGGAACGACACCGTATTTGACGTTTTCAAATAGAGCGCTGAACTGCTGGAAGTCTCGCTGTGTCCACGGGGCAAACGGATGCTTGTGGCATTGAGCACACTGCAAACGGATGCCCAGGAAATTGTGGGCGAATGCGAGTGCTTTGTCTTCCGGTTTCTCCATCGTGCGACGCGTCCAGTAATGAGGCATCGTCTGTCGCTGGGAAAAATCGCTCGGTGAATCCAGGCGGAAGTAAGCCGATACTTCGCTCGCATAATCATCGTAAGTTTGTCCCGAACGGCGACTCTTGGCCAAGACGATTTGTTCGATCAAGTCATCGTAGGCTATGTTGGATTTCACACGTTGATAAATCCACATATACCATTGCACCGAGGTTTCTTGCCCCAACTCGGCTTGTTGCCGAGGATTGCAGCCGGTGAAATCGCACAGCTTATTGGTCCACCAAGCCGCGTACGCGGGCCGCTCGAGCAATTCGTCAATCTTGCGGCGGCGTTTGTCTTTCGTCTTGTCTGCGAGGAATCTTTCCACTTCGTCTGGGGTTGGCAAAGTGCCGGTGACATCAATGCTGACGCGTCTTAGGAACTCGGCGTCGGTGCAGGCTGGCGAGGCCACGATGCCTAGCTTGTTGAGTTTCGCTCGAACAAGCTTATCAATGGTGTTGCCATCAGCGGCATTCGGTGATTCTACGATCGATTCTTTGACCGTATGAAATGGACGCATTACGGGAACTGACGCGACACCGTTGTCGTAAAACGCGATGACATGGCTGTCTCCCGCACCGACCGATTCCAAGTGGCCGTTGTTATCAACAGTGACAACGGAGTCATCGTTGGTGCGAAAACGACATAGCGGAGTGACGTCCTCAGAAGTGCCATCTTCCCAATGGGCGACGACTCGCAATTTGACGCTCTTGAGCTGTGAAGCGAAGACGACTTCTTTGGGGTCGATTTCGAGTCGTTTGAGCTCTCGCGGCGCCGACGTACCTCGCGCACCGGCGGCGATCCATCGTTCGAGAATGTGGTGTTCCCACGAACCGAGGTCAAAGCGATTGCCGCCCTCGTGATTGACTTCGAGCGAGGGCTTTAAGATCGCCAAGCTCTTGGCAGGCGTTTTCGTATTGATGCGTGGACCTTGTTTGGACGACGACTGGGCCGTTAGCCCGGCGTGATCCATTTTGAAGTCGTATCCGAACAGCGAAAGTCGGAAGCCGCCGCGTCCTTGAAATGACCCATGACACGCGCGGCCGTTACAGCCAAGTCGGCCGAGTAACGGAACGACGTGTCTTTGAAAGTCCGGTACTTCCGAGGTCTGCGAATCAGCAAATCTCTGGTTCGCGGGACGGAGAGTCTTTTCGGTCCCCGGCAACGAGGATGCCAAAACACAAATCACAGACGCCGCGCAGACGAATCGCATGACTACCGTTCCTCGCGAGGTTTCTCCGTTCGTTCTTTTTTGGGATTTTCGCTTTCGCCGACTTTTCGCACGCCTTCGATGACGGACAAGACGTCCGTGCCAGTCACCTCGTTGCGGACGACTGCTTCGATGCGATCGCCGACGTTGAGCTTGCCATACACATCTTTGCGACGCCAGAATCCGGACAAGATCGCGGTCTTGCCTTTGATGCTTTCAGGCTTCTTCGCTTTGCTGCCATTGAAGCTGCGATTGACGTCGGTAACTTTGATGATCAGCCCGTACATGGTTTTGTCTTTCTTGACGATTTGGGCGGAAACCATGCCTTGGAAACCGCGGAACTCGTCTGGTAGTACGGGGTAATCTTCGGGTTTGTAGGGAGCGACTTTGCGGAACAACTCGCCAGGGAAAGTCAGGCTATTGCCTCGAACGTGACGGCCGGCCACTTCCAGTGTCTCGCCTTTTCGAGTTGTCAGCAAAACGTCGAGCAAGCGGTTCGATACGCCTTCGATCCGGACGTTCTTTCCGATGATGCTCTTCGGTTTTCTAGCTCGATTCTGACGCCAGATGCGAGGCACCGCATCGACCTTCATCACTAACGTGCCCTTTTCAACGTCTTTCTCAACCAGCGTTCCGACCAGTGATCCCAAGAAACCGTTCATGCCATCGGGCAAGCCGCCTTCTTCCGTCTCTTTGCTTCGAGCGACTGGTCGTTTGCCGGGTATACCTTCCGTCTTACGAATGAACTCGGCGACCGTGAGGTGTTCGCTGCGCATTCCGATGTGCTGTATTCCCACTTCGATGTGGTCTCCGACTTTGAGACCGTGGTATTGCTCTTTGCGACGCCAGAAGCCGGCCAGCATCATTTGCTTGCCTTCGATGGTCTTGGCGTTTTTCGCGCGGTTGTTTTTCCATGTGTCGATGACGCGGTCAACCTGAACGATCAACTCGAACATCTCGCGATCCTTCTTTACGATCTTCGCGGCGACGGCTCCGTTGAAACCGCGGAATTGCTCGGGCAAAACCGGGTAGTCTTTAGGATCGTACGGCGCGACCTTTCGCAACAACTCACCGGGAAACGTGAGTTGTTCGCCGCGGACATGATGCGCTTCGCACTCGAGCGTCTCGCCTTCCTTGACCACCAGTAAGACGTCGAGCCACTTACCGCTGACTCCGTTTACGATGACGTTTTTACCAACAATGCTCTTGGGATTCTCGGCCTTGCTGTTCCGCCAAACTCGGGGTATCGCGTCAACGTTGATCAGAAACGTGCCTGTCTCGACGTCTTTCTTGACGAGCCGTCCGACCAGCATGCCATTGAAGCGAACGATTCCCTCAGGGAAGGCATCGGGAGTTTTCTTCGTGACGGGTGGACGGGGTTTGGTTTCTTTCTTGGCCTTTTCGTCAGCCGCAGCCGGAAATGCCAAGCTGCCCAAGACGAGCATTGTGATGAGCTGTTGCTTCATGGTTTCGTCCTTTTGTGAATTGACGACCTGTTGAGTGGCTCTGTAGCAATCACTTCGTAATGACATCGTGGACAGCTGGGATCGAACTGTCAGCTCCGAGTTGCTGGTTACACACAGGGAGCCGTTTAACCCGTAGCCGAAGGTCTTGATGTTGCGCTTATTGGACTTTATGGAGTGCGGTGGCCTGGCACCGCTTTGGATTGAGTTGGTTTTCGCACTGGAATTCAGGGCCAAGTTGAAAACTTGCCATCCCGCTTCGATCCTGACGTCTATTCCTTCAATCGAATCGGTGATTCGAACGGACTGCGAGGCGACTCGCAACGATCATGCGTTTTCGCGTTTCTGCACAAGTCCAAAGACTCCAAAGCGGTGCCAGGCCACCGCACTCCAAAAAGTCCAAAATGCGCAACATCAAGAGCCGAAGGCGAGGCGTGCTTCTCGTCTTTGGCTGGGGGTTAAACGATCGAAGTCATTCGAATCGGGTGCGCTCATGGATTCTTATCAATCAGGGCTGGAGATAGTAACCCGACGCGTGAGCGAGGGACGCTCACACGTGTTGGCAGTCGTATCATCGACGAAGGCGTGTGAGCGTCCCTCGCTCACGCGTCGGGTTACCCAAAAATAGCTTGTCGCAGTCCTTGAGCGCACCCTTCGAATCAAGGGGCAAATACCGTATTGAAAAAACACGGTGATGCAGCGAGAATGAGTGACATCTAGATTTGCGCACAAGGAGCTGCGATGTTACGTGTTCTAGGGTCAAATCGAAACGTCTGCGACGGGGTTTCTCGCCGCGATATGATTCAAGCCGGTGGAGCTTCTCTTCTGGGGCTTGGTTTATCGGATTTGCTGAGAGCCGCCGATGCTGATGGCAATGCCCAGCATGGTCCCGGATTCGGAAAAGCCAAGAATGTCATCTTGCTCTTCCTTTATGGCGGCGTCAGTCAGCTCGACACGTTTGATCCGAAACCAGGGGCGCCTGCGGATATTCGTGGGCCGTGTCAGCCGATTTCGACCGCGATCACTGGAGTGCAAATTGGCGAGCATCTTCCTCAAGTCGCCACGAAGCTTGACCGCGTTTCCTTGGTCAGGTCGATGTCGCATCCGCATCCGATTCATGGTGTTGCCTTTGCAACGACCGGTATCGACAAAGTCGACATCCCGATGGAGTTGAACCGGGACGACACGCGGCATTGGCCGTATTTCGGTTCCGTGCTTGAGTATCTGGACGAGGTCGACCACCCGGGCGCGCGGCGGCCAGCAATCCCCAAGACGATGCACTTGCCATGGGTTCAGAGTTCGCGGTCCGTTCCTCATAAGCGAGCGGGCTTGTACGGCGGTTTTCTGGGGGCTCGGTACAATCCGGTTGTCGCCGAGTTTGTCGGCGAGCCAACCAACGAAAACACCTATCGACCATTCGATCCGTATGGCGGCATCAAACCGGATTGCCGCTTTGAGGTGCAGGGGACAGGGCTTCCCGATGGATTGACGATCGATCGGCTTTCGGTCAGGGATTCGCTGCTTGACCAGTTCGACCATCGACGACGAGACCTCGACACGTCTCAGATTGGTAGTTCGCTGGACCGCTTTCGTGATATGGCCATGTCGGTGATCGCTTCGCCGCGATTGAGGGATGCTTTAGATATCTCGAATGAACCTGCCGCGCTGCGGGCTCGGTATGGTCACCACTTGTTTGGCCAATCGGCTTTGTTAGCGCGACGGTTGGTGGAGTCAGGCACGCGGTTGGTGTCCGTCTTTTGGGACGAGTTCAAACAGTCTTGCGGTACTTGGGACACTCATGAGAAACAGTCGCCTCGCCTGAAAGACGAATTGTGTCCCGGCTTCGACCAAGCGTTTACGGCTCTGTTCGAGGATCTCGAAAATCGAGGCATGCTGGACGAGACCCTTGTCCTATGTTTGACCGAACACGGTCGAACACCGAAGGCCGAACGTCGCGGTGATTCGGCTGATGGTCGCGGGCACTGGTCGCAGGCCTACAGTTGCCTGTTCGCCGGGGCGGGAATTCAAGAAGGTCAAGTCATCGGTAGCACGGATCGAGATGCGGCATTCGTTGCCAATCATCCGGTGTCACCCAACGACGTGCTTCACACGATTTATCATTTGTTGGGAGTCGACTCGCATCGATTGATCCCAGATCGCCTCGGCCGTCCCTTGCCACTGGTTGCGGATGGCGAGATTGTCGCTGACTTGCTGGCGTAGCATTGATCCGAGTACCTGTCTCGAATGTCCACCGAGAAGACTGATGCCATCGTCATTCGACAAGCTGACTGGAGCGAAACCAGCCGGGTCGTAACGTTTTTTACACACGATCATGGCAAGATCGCGGCTTTGGCGAAGGGGGCGAAGCGGCTGAAAGGGCCCTTCGAGGCTGCTATTGACCTGTTGGTGGCATGTCGCATAGTCTTCATCCGCAAATCATCGTCCAGCCTGGACATCCTTACCGAAGCACAATTGATCGAGCGTTTTCAGCCGAACGCGGCCAACCTGCTCGGGCTTTATGGTGGTTACTATATTGCCGAGCTGTTGGACGGGTTGACTGAGCCGTACGATCCCCATCCCACCCTTTATAAAGAGGCTGCTTTCCTATTAAATCGGCTTTCGACCGAGTCCGATTCGCGACTTACGGTCTTGCGTTTTGAACTAACAACACTTCGTGAAATTGGTCAATTACCGTCATTCGAACAATGTATCGCGTGCGGTAGGACGTCGTTGACAGAACAGCAGTTCGCCTTCTGGGTTTCCCAGGGCGGGTTGCTGTGCCCAAGTTGTCGACGGCCAGAATATCAATCCAACCGCATCCAAGCGGGTACGGTGGCGATCTTAAGACAGCTCGTCAGCGGCAACACGGTTTGGGAGCGGCTTACTCTGTCACCGCAACAGTTTAAGGAAATTCGGCAAGTCACCACGTCAGCCATCAGTGCTGCGTTGGGGCGTCGCCCGAAGACCTTGCGTTATTTGAAGTTTTAACTTCCTGACTCTCTCTCCTCCTCAACAATTCGTTATCTCCATGCATAGGGCTGAGTCAAGGATGACACGTTTGCCCCTTCGTACGTCGTTTCTGTACGCGACTTTGGCGGTCTTGGTTTCGGCAAGTGTCGGTTGCCAATCGCTAAGCGCTCAATCGATGTTCTCGCCGCTGAAGAAGCTCGCGAGTCGAAATCCATTGAAGTTCGACTCGCCGTTGAAATTCAAGTCGCCGGTCGACTTTCGGCGTGGTATTGATGCTTCGCAGCTCAAGGGTCAAGAGGACCCGAATCGAAGCATCGAGGGTATAGCCGGGCCGATGCAGCGAGTGCTTCAAGCGGCTCGATTTGGAAACACGCCTGCTGAAAATGCAGTGCCGCAGTCTTCACGCTACAGCAAAGAGTTCGCGGCTGCCGAGAGTGCGTTTAAGGCGGGAGACTATGCCTCGGCTGAAGACCAATTGCGGTCGCTTGTCAAAAGCACTGGTGCCCCACGTTTTGCGAACTTGAAACTTCGTCGCGAAGCCGAAAAGAAACGCAAGCATAATCCCGTCCGGGAAGACGCGATCTTTCTGCTGGCAGAGAGCTTGTACGAACAAAAGAAGTATCCGGTTGCTCAAAGCCATTATGCGTTGCTGATGAAAGAGTATCCGCAAACTCGCTTCTTGGACCGTGCCACAGGACGGTTGTTCCAGATCGCCAAGAATTGGCTTGGTTTCTCGGACTTCGCCACCAGCAGTGACATTCAACAGGTCAATCTCGAGAACCCGTCGGCGACGCCTCGCGCCGCAAAGGGTAGGGCACCTGGTTCCATTCCATTCATTCCGAATGCCTTCGATCGATCTCGTCCAGTATTCGATACGGGCGGACGCGCGTTAGAGGCGTTGAAGCAAATCTGGCTCAACGATCCAACGGGACCGTTGGCGGATGACGCGTTGATGTTAACAGCAAGCCACCACTTGCGGTCTGGCAACCATCAGGAAGCGGATCGTGTCTTCCAGATTCTGCGCGAAGAGTATTCGCGTAGCCCTCACCTGAAGCAGGCTTTCGTGTTGGGCTCGCATGTGAAGCTGATGTCTTATCAAGGTGCTGACTACGACGTTGCGCAGTTAGAAGAAGCCGAGCGACTGAAGAAGAGCTCGTTGAAGCTGTTCCCAGAGCTGCCCGAAAAGCCGATGATTGAAGCAGAGCTTCGAGCGATTCAGGAAGCCAAAGCTCAACGGTATTGGGAGCGAGTCATCTTCTATAAGAAGAAAAGTCGCCTGCAGTCCGTGGCAGTCTATTGCCGCTTGCTTTTGAAGGAATTCCCCAAGTCCAAGTATGCGGGATCGGCTCGTGAATTGTTGGCTCAAGTGGAAGGCCAAGCAGAATCAACTGGACGCGTCTTGTTGAAGCCTAGCTTTGATTCGCAGCCAAATCAGTTGCCGCCAGGTCGCTCCGAGCGGCCCGGGCGCGTACAACTTTGAAGGATGACACGTGACACGCTGGCTGTTCACAAAGACGGTTGTTGCTCTAGCGCAATCGGTAGATAACAACCAAGCTGGCTGTAGTGGCTCTGCGACTCCGTTCGCAGAGTCCCGCGAACGGAGTCGCGGCACCACAGGTTTTGCCGCTGGTCTAGCGCTGCTTGTTGGAGTCGTTTCGCTTAGCGGATGTGGCTACACCGTCGCGTCGTCGTTTCCTGAAGAGGTACGCACGATCGAAGTGCCGATCTTTGCGACCGGAACCTTTCGTCGCGGTCTGGAATTCCAGCTAACAGAAGCTGTTCACAAAGAAATCCAAAGACGCACGCACTTTCGCTTGGTCAAAGGTGGCACAGGTGACACACGATTAATCGGCCGCATTGTCGATGCTCGCAAGAACGTTCTTGGTGAAACCGCTGCCGACGACCCTCGTGATTTGCAGCTTGGGATTTCGGTCGAAGTCGAATGGCAAGATCTGCGAACAGGTCGACGGCTGGCTCAAGATTCGATCGCCGTTCCCGAAGAACTCGCCCAGTATTTTTCGGTCTCGAGTTTCGCTCCGGAAGTCGGAGCTTCTTTGGCAACCGCTCAGCAGCAAGCGATTGACGACTTAGCTCGACAAATCGTCAACGCAATGGAGTCGCCGTGGTAAGTAGGCCGGAACAAGCGCAGCGCAGTTCCGGCAAATGGGCCTAAGAATGTCCAATTACCAAGCACCAATGATCAAAGTAAGATGAGCCATCAAGATTCTTCCATTGGTCATTGATGCTTGGTCATTGGTCATTCACCTTCCTCTTCTTCTCGCCGTTGCGCCAGCATCGCGTTGACAGTATCCATCGCTTCATCAACGGGCACTTTTGTTGGATCGCCGTCGGTGCGCCACTTGATCTCGACAAGACCCTCTTTCAAGCCCTTTCCGCCAACGACAACGCGAAGTGGGATGCCGATCAGATCGGCGTCCTTGAACTTAAAGCCAGGACGCTGTTTGCGGTCGTCGTAGAGAACATCGATGCCGGCGTCTTGCATCTGCGAGTAGAAGTTGTCAGACACCTTCATGACCTCTTCGTCGTTGATGTTCAACGGGATCAACAGTACTTCATACGGCGCGACGGCCAGCGGCCAAATCAGACCGTTTTCGTCGTTTGATGTTTCGGCTAAAGACGCAATGATGCGATTCACGCCGATGCCATAGCAGCCCATGATGATTGGGTGACGTTTTTCCTTTTCATCCAAATAGTCCGCGCCCAGGCTGACGGAATACTTCGTTCCCAGTTTGAAAACGTGACCACACTCGATGCCGTGGACCAATTCCATCGGTTCGCCGCTTTTCGGGCAAGGATCGCCAGCGGCCGCGTTTCGCAAGTCGAAAGTTGTGTCCAATTGGTAGTCTCGGCCAACGTTGACGCCGGTGTAGTGAGCGTCTCCTTCGTTGGCGCCGGTGATGGCATCAACGATGACGGGAATGTCGTGGTCTGCGATCACCTTGCAACTGATTCCGACGGGGCCGGCGAATCCGACCGGGGCGCCTGTGACTTTTTGGATGGTTTCAGGAGTGGCTAGCTCAACACTTTCGGCCTCCAACTCGCGGCGAATCTTGCCTTCGTTCGCTTCGTGATCGCCGCGGATCAGGACGGCGACGGGCTCGTCGTCAGCCTGATAGATTAGAGTCTTGATCATTTGTGAGGGCTCGCAGTCGAGCATCTTGCTGACTTGCTCGATGCTGGTGGCATCGGGCGTGTCGACCTTCTTAAGCTCGGACGCGTTGGCAGCGGTTTCGATCGGCGGAGTTTCGCGACCAGTGTCGGCGCGTTCCAAGTTCGCCGCGTAACCGCATGCCTTGCAGTGGACAATGCGGTCCTCGCCATTCGGTGCTGGAATCATGAATTCGTGCGAGGCGTCTCCGCCAATCGGTCCGCTTTCGGCCTCGACGGGAATGTATGTCAGCCCACAGCGAGAAAAGATTCGGCAGTACGCGTTGTACATCGCTTGATAGGCATCGTCGAGCTGCTCGAGATTCGTACCAAAACTGTAAGCGTCCTTCATCAAGAATTCGCTCGTCCGCAGCACGCCGAATCGGGGACGTTCTTCGTTGCGGAATTTGGTTTGGATTTGAAAGACCGTCAGCGGCAACTGTCGATAGCTGTTGATCGCGTGCGACATCAAGTCTGTGACAACTTCCTCGTGCGTCGGACCGAGTGCCAAGTGGACCTTCTTGTCTCCCCGCTGGACCTCGAAGTTGATCAACACATTGCCGAAAGCGTCTTTGCGCCCAGTTCGCTCGAACAAGTCGATCGGCTGCAGAGCCGGCATGAACAACTCGATCGCGCCAGCCCGTTCCATCTCTTCACGGACGATCGCTTCGGCCTTGCGGAGGGCTCGATATCCCAGCGGCATGTAGGTGTAGGCGCCTGCCATGAGTTGGCGGATCAAACCGGCCCGCAGCATCAACTGATGGCTGGGTACTTCGGCGTCAGATGGAGTTTCTTTCAATGTCGGGATAAACGTCTTCGACCAGCGCACTGGGAGTCACCTTATTGAGTGTTATGGGTTGCTTTGAATTAGCGGAGGCATTTTAGCAGAGTTGCGAGAATCGTCGAGGGCCGCGAAAAGAAGCCGGCTTCTTCGAGAGACCACGCATCTTTAGTTCAAATGGCTGGGTCAAAGCCCAGCGGCAGCATCGCGTTGAAATCGAAGTTCGCGGTGTTGTCTACTTCCGTCAAATCATCGACGATCGTGTCCGCTCCCTCGCCGCCGTTGAGAACGTCGGAGCCGGTGGCTGCGTCGAGTGAGTCGTCGCCTTCTTCTCCTAGCACTAGGTCATCGTCGCCTTGGCCTAGCAAGTTGTCGTTGCCAGTGCCGCCGCCGATGGTGTCGTTGCCATTGCCGCCAACTAGGACATCATTGCCGTCTTGCCCGGACAAGATGTCGTTACCACCTTGGCCAAAGATGCGGTCTTGGCCAAGTCCGCCGAAGACGACATCGTCGCCAGCCTGAGCAATCAGTAAGTCATCGCCGTCTCCACCAGAGATGCCGTCGTCGCCGCCGCCGGCTCGGATTAGGTCATCTCCACCGCTGCCCATTAAGACGTCGTCGCCGCTGTTTCCGAAGACGGCATCGTTGGCATCGCCACCGTCAATCGAGTCGTTGCCCGAGCCGCCTCGCAA
>PBMZ01000075.1 GCA_002722955.1 Planctomycetaceae bacterium
CGACATCGCTCTCCGCTCGGCGCGAGCAGTCGTGCACATGGAGCAAGCAGGCATTACCACCAAAGACGTGTTAACTGAGGACGCCTTGCATAATGCGATGGTTGTCCACGCCGCCTGTGGTGGTTCGACGAACTTGTTACTGCACATGCCAGCGATTGCGTTCGAGGCTGGTTTGCAACGGCCGCTTGTCGATGATTGGAGCCGCATCAATCGCCAAGTGCCTCGATTGGTCGACGTACTACCAAACGGACCGGTTGGTCATCCGACCGTGCAGTTTTATCTTGCTGGTGGCGTGCCGGAGTTGATGTTGCATCTGCGAGACCTTGACCTACTGCAACTCGACGCTTTGACAACTTCGGGGCAGCGGTTGGGCGACGTGCTTTCCTGGTGGGAGAACAGCGATCGCCGCGGACGAGTACGAGAAATCTTGCAAGAGCGAGACAATGTCGACCCGATCGATGTGATCATGCCGGCCGATCGGGCTCGAGAAAAGGGCCTAACCAGCACGGTAACATTTCCGATGGGCAACATCGCACCAGATGGCTCGGTGATCAAAAGTACGGCCATTGATCCGACTGTTGTCGACGACGATGGCGTCTACCGAAAGCGAGGCCCAGCTCGTGTCTTCACGTCCGAGCGTGCTGCGATTGCGGCGATTAAGGGGCAGACCGAAAGACCGATTGCCGCAGGCGACATCATGGTGTTAATGTGCCGAGGCCCGTTAGGAGCCGGCATGGAAGAGACGTATCAGATGACGTCAGCGTTGCGATACCTGAAGTTTGGCAAGGAAGTCGCCATCATCACCGATGCGCGCTTCTCGGGCGTTTCCACGGGAGCCTGCGTTGGCCACGTCGGTCCAGAAGCGCTGGCTGGTGGTCCCATTGGCAAGCTGCGTGACGACGACGAGATCGAGATCATCATCGACACCAACGAGTTGACGGGATCGATCAACTTGGTCGGCGCGGACGGAAACGCGTACTCGTATGCGGAAGCAGCCGCAGTCCTCGCTGATCGCGAACCGGCCGTCTCGCTTGCTGCCGATCCCGATTTGCCCGACGACACACGTTTATGGGCCATCCTACAACAATTCGGCGGTGGAACGTGGGGAGGCTGCGTGTATGATGTCGATGCGATCGCCGAGGCCTTGGCGGCGAAATCAAACTAGGCTCTGTCCCATTGAGCGGCAAAGCGCTAGCGGTGAGGGCGCAAAACTCGTGGCGAGCACGTTACGGCTCATTACTTGAGATAACGTTTCAAGACTCTCGCGACGTCATTGCGGGTATACGTAATACCATGCGGGAGATTCACAACTGGGCAAAATGCGTTGCGGAGATTATCCTATTCGTTCGTAGTTATACAGTAGCTTTCACTTCATATTTGAAACATCATCAGATTCACGTCTTCAGTTTTCATCGGACACGGGTCCAACCTTCCCCCACGAGGCAAAAATGACTGACGCACAAGCCACCTTAGAAGTTTACGAAGCCGGAAAAACAACCGTTGTTGGTTTTGGTGGTCGGCAATTATTGGATCAAATCAACATCGTCGCTTGCCGTGCCGAGCTGGTCGAATTGGTGAAACAGCACGAGAGCGAAATCATGGGCTTCGATTTGGAAGGCGTCAAACTGGTGCCCAGCGGATTGCTTGGCCTGCTAGCATCACTGCGAGACTTGGGCGTCTCTGTGGAAATCTACAACCCGTCGGAAGATGTCAGCGAGATCCTGGACATCACCAAATTGAACCAAGTCATCACAGTCAAGGAAGTCGACTTCGACTACAAGAAATAGATGACTCAAACTCTCCCCAGCGGATTCGACCCACAACGATTTCAATTCGCCCTCGACGAACTAGCCGGTCTTTGTGACCGTAACATCTTGCCAGCAGCTGGCTTAGCCGTTGGCCGCCGCGGTGAAATTGCTGGCCCGTATCTTTTCGGGCGACAAACACTGACCACAACAGAAACGCCCATTCGCGAAGATGCGATCTTCTTGATTGCCTCGATCACGAAGCCGCTAGTGGCCATGGGCGTGTTGATGCTGATTGAACGCGGCCACCTCACAATGGGCGACCGTGTCTCGGAATTCATCCCCGAATTCCCGAAGAATGGCAAGAATGGCGTCACGGTCCGCAACTTGTTGACTCACACATCGGGTTTGCCCGATATGCTGGCGAACAATGTTGAGTTGAGAGCCGCTGGCGCACCGCTTTCCGCGTTCGTGCGTTGTACCTGCGAAATCAAACTCGACTTCCCCGCTGGTCGCGGCGTCCAATACCAAAGCATGGGTTTCGCGATTCTCGGCGAAATCATTCAGCGAATCAGCGGCAAAACTTGTGCCAACTTCCTGTTCGATGAGTTCTTCGAACCGCTCGGAATGAATGACACGCGTCTGGGTTCACCCGACGACTGGTACGAAGGCACCGAACCCGTCATCGATCGCATTGCGGAAATTCGATTGCCAAAGGAGCAGGATCCCTCGTCGTCGTGGAATTGGAATGGTCGCTATTGGCGAAGCTTGGGTGCTCCGTGGGGCGGGCTGCTGACAACTCCAACTGACTTAGCCAAGTACGCGATGATGATGCGGAACGGCGGCGAGCTTGACGGACGTAGATATCTTTCACCTGGAGCGGTTGCCGCGGCGACTCGAAATCAGACTGAGGCCATGAAAGAGGTCCCCGAACCCGATCGACGGTGTCGACCGTGGGGCATCGGATGGCGACTTCATTGGCCCGCTCACAGTGCCAACTTCGGCGACCTTCTAGGACCGCGCACATTCGGGCACTGGGGAGCTACGGGGACGGTCTTATGGATCGATCCCGACACCGACGCGTTTGCTGTTCTGCTAACGACGCAACCGCAAGAACCTCACGGATCGCAGTTATCGCGCGTATCGAATTTGATTGCCGCATCTATTGCGTAGCAACCCAACGCGTGAGTTTATGTTGCGCTTTTGGACTTTATGGAGTGCGGTGGGTTACTATAAACCGCTCGGCGCAAAACAATATCCTTGAGCGCACCCTCGCCATTCAAAACCGCCGCCTTGCGTTGCCCTGTATAATCAATACACTGATCCAGCCCATCTCCGTCTCAATGCATCTCTCGCGCTGGATCTGACATGAAAAACATCATCAGCCTCATTCTTGGAGGCGGCAAGGGAACTCGCTTGTTCCCGTTAACCACCTACCGATCGAAACCCGCCGTTCCGTTGGCGGGCAAGTATCGATTGATCGACATTCCGATCTCGAATTGCATCAACAGCGACCTGAATCGCATTTATTTGATCACGCAGTTCAATTCGATCAGCTTGCATCGCCATATTCGGCAAACGTACACGTTTGATCGATTCGATAGTGGCTTCGTCGAGATCCTGGCCGCTCAACAAACCGTCGAACAAACTGACTGGTACCAAGGCACAGCCGACGCCGTTCGCAAGAACTTGCGATATCTACAACAACGTGGTGTCGACTATGTGTTGATTCTCTCAGGCGACCAACTGTATCGAATGGATTACCGGCAAATGCTGAAGACTCATATCGAGTCGTCTGCTGATGTCACTATCGCGGCATTGCCAGTTGACCGCCAAGCAGCCCGCGGCTTCGGCATCATGCGATTCGATGACAATGGTCGCGTCACCGATTTCACCGAAAAGCCTGAGACGGACGCTGCCATCGACGCGGTCGCGACCGATCCTGCCTGGATCGATGCTCACGGGATCGAGAGTCGCGGGCGTGATTGCTTGGCGAGCATGGGAATCTATCTTTTCAACCGCGACGTGCTTGTGGACTTGCTGACACAGTCGGACGACGAGGACTTTGGCAAGCAAATCTTTCCGAAATCGATCTCAACACACCAAGTCCAAGGTCACCTGTTCGACGGCTACTGGGAAGACATCGGAACTATTCGCGCGTTCTACGAAGCCAACCTGGCGCTTGCTGGAACAGAACCACCGTTTGAGTTCATCGAATCAAACTCGCCAATATATTCTCGGCCCAGATTCCTGCCCCCAACACGAGTCGCCGGCGCCCATATCTCGAACAGTCTGATCGCCGATGGTTGCTTCATCGACGAAGGCGCCGTTATCGAGAACAGTGTGATTGGCCTTCGCTGCCAAATCGGAAAAGGCGCAGTCATCAAAAACTCGGTCTTGATGGGCAGCGATTACTACGACCGGGACGAGCCTACGCAGTCGTCGACGCCGATGGGAGTCGGTGCGAATTGCGAGATCCAAAGCGCGCTGATCGATAAGAATGTTCGCATTGGCAACAACGTGCGCATCGTGCCGTATGACAACATGCCCCAAGAATGTGATCACGATGGTGCGGTGATTCGTGATGGCATCATTGTGGTCACGAAAGGCCGCGAGTTACCTGCGAACTGGCAATTGGGTTAAGACTGTTGTGCTCCTGCGACTCCGTTCGCAGGGCTCCGCGAGCGGAATCGCGGGGCCACAGCCCTAATTTCGTCCGACACGAAATCTCTTGCGTTCGTTTTCAGTCAGCATAATTTTTCGTAAGCGAATGACATCGGGAGTCACCTCGACATATTCGTCGCTCTCGATGTACTCCAGCGCGGCTTCTAGCGACATGTCGCGCGGCGGCTTCAGCATGATGTTGTCGTCCGAACCTGATGCTCGGATATTTGTCAGTTTCTTTTCCTTGATCGGATTGACGACCATGTCGTTGTCGCGCGAGTTCTCGGCGATAATCATCCCTTCATAGACGTCCGCGCCAGGGCCAACGAACATCTCGGCACGTTCCTGCAGCTTCCACAGTGCGTAGCCGACGGCAGCGCCAGCAACTTGGGAAACCAGGACTCCGTTTGGGCGTCGTGGCACATCGCCCTCGCAAGGCTTGTACGAGTCGAACTGATGATGAATGACGGCTTCACCGCGCGTTGCGTTTAACAGCCGAGTCCGTAACCCGATCAGCCCGCGTGCGGGAATCGTGAACTCCAGGTGAGCAATCCCGCTTTCACTGGTGGTCATCTCCAAGACTTGCCCGCGTCGATTGCAGGCCAGCTCCATCACCGGCCCCACATCGTTTTGAGGCACGTCGACGACGAGCAACTCGAAAGGCTCGTGCATTTTTCCGTCGATGCGCTTCTGAATGACTTGCGGTTTGCCAACGGATAACTCGTAACCTTCCCGTCGCATCTGTTCGATCAGAATGGAAAGGTGCAAGACACCTCGGCCAGACACCTTAAAGATGTCTTTCTGGTCAGTCTCTTCCACGCGCAAGGCTACATTCGACTCGAGTTCTCGATACAGCCGATTGCGAAGGTGGCGGCTGGTGACGTACTTGCCATCTTGCCCCGCCAATGGTGACGAATTGATCGTAAAGACCATCGACAACGTTGGCTCGTCAACGTTGATCCGATCCATGGGAATCGGCGTGTCAGGGCAAGTGACCGTGTCGCCAATCTCCGGTTCAGGCAACCCAACCAACGCAACGATGTCGCCAGCGGTCGCTTCTGGGGTTTCGATGCGTCCCAGCTTGTCGAAGAACTCGATAGCGACGACTTCGCCATTAGCCAGCGATCCGTCGGCTTTGGAAAGAACAACCTTGTCGCCTTTGCGAACCAGTCCGCTGCAAATACGCCCCGTGGCAACTCGGCCAACGTACTCGGACCATTCCAGCGATGTCACCATCATCTGCAAGGGGCCAGCGGTTTCGACTTCAGGACCGGGAACATGGTCCAGCACCATATCCAGCAGCGGGCGAAAGTCACCTTCGCGGGCTTCTGGTGAGTGGCTGCAATAACCGTCTCGAGCGCTGGAAAAGATGTATGGAAAATCGAGCGTCTCGTCGTCAGCACCAAGCTCACAAAAGAGATCGAAGGTCTCGGAAAGCACTGCCTCTGGGCGACAATCCGGTCGGTCAATTTTGTTGACAACAACAAGCGGCTTCAGTCCGCAAGCGAGTGCTTTCTTCAATACGAATCTGGTCTGAGGTCGCGGGCCCTCGAACGCGTCGACAACAATCAACGCTCCGTCAGCCATTTGCAGAACTCGTTCAACCTCGCCCCCAAAGTCGGCGTGGCCCGGCGTATCAATGATGTTGATTTTGACGTCTTTGTACATCAACGCGATGTTCTTCGCCAAAATCGTGATGCCGCGTTCACGCTCCAGGTCGTTGGAATCCAGAATGCATTCCTGTGACAACTGAGATTCTCGGAATTGACCACTTTGACGCAATAAGCAATCCACCAGCGTGGTCTTGCCGTGGTCAACGTGTGCAATGATCGCAATGTTGCGAATGTCGTTTCGTCGCATGATTCTTGTACGGATGGATTTTGAGTGAGGCGCGGATGGCAGGTGGTATGCAAAATCTCGGCGAAGGAGGTGGGCTCCGAAGAGTTTCGCCTTGAAAGAAGGGCATATTTGCGAGCGAAACAGTGTAACAACCTCCGGCTGATTTTCGAAGGCTAAACCGAAAATGTGTGCTTGGGTGTGTGCCAGAAGCCCGGCTTTTTCGAAAATCCGGGCTTCGTTTTCCCGAAAATGAGCAAACAACCTCTTTGGCGGGCGAAACAGATTTGACGAGTTGACGGCTTGCCCGAGATCGCAGAAAGCAGGAAGATGGTTGGTGCTCGTCTCGCAGCACATTCCTCAAGGGAGAATTGCAATGGTGACTCGATTGTTAGTGCTTGGACTCCTGTGTTTGGTCGTTCGCGAATCACTTGCCGAGGAAGGCAGTCGGTCCGCGGAGCTGTTTGAACAACGCATCATGCCGATCTTTCGATCCTCGAATCCGTCCAGTTGCATTCAATGCCACCTGGCTGCCGTCGATCTGAAGAAGTACATCTTGCCGTCGCACGAAAAGACGTTTCTCTCACTTCGAGACAAGGGACTCGTTGATCTCGAGAATCCCGCCAAGTCAAAGATCCTCACATTGATCCGAATGGGCGAGAAGGACCGCGACGAGGGGGCACGGTTGATTCATGCTGCCAACAGAAAGGCCGAACTCGAGGCATTTTCTGCTTGGATCGAGGCCTGCTGTAACGACCCGAAACTGCGAAGCCTGCCGAAGCTCAAAGCATCCGACTTGGCTGGTCCGGAGCGTCCCAATGAGGTCATCAGACACGCTCGAAAGATCCGCCTAGTTGATTCGTTCGTTCGCAACGTTTGGTCTCAGCGGATGCGCTGCTTTCCATGCCACACGCCGCACGAATTAGATGAAAGCAATGCGCGCCATCGCACTGCGATTCAGAAGCAAAAGGAATTTCGTCGGCAGTATCCCGAGCTGGTGTCTCGGCTGAAGATTTTCCACAAGACTCCCGAAGAGACCTTGCAGTACTTGATCGATCACAGCAAGAAGACTCCATTGGGCGACATCCCCATGATCAATCTGAAACAGCCACAAGACAGCCTTTTAGTGCTCAAACCGATGTCGAAGTTGCCGAACAAGCTGGATGATGGCCGCTTTCCAATTCCCGGTCGAACGGCCCCGCTGTTCCATTTGGGCGGATTGAAGATGCACCTGAACGATCATTCGTACAAGTCGTTCGTTGCCTGGATTCAAGATTATGCCAACGTTGTCGGTGATCGTTACGAATCCGTCGATGACTTGCCCGCCGACAACTGGGTGGCAACGCAGTACATTCTAAGGTTAACCGCCGCTCCCGATTCATGGACGGTAACGACACCAGTCCAAATCTTCTTGCATGCCAAGAATAAGGCGACCGGCGGATGGCAAAGCGAGCCGGTTGCATTCACTCAAGGTACAGTCACACCCAGACACATCGTCAACGGCGCCTTGTTCTTTTTTGGAAAGAAGGGACCGAAAGCGCACGCTGTTTCCCGAGAAGTTGCCGTCGAGCCCGGTGAGTACTTGATCAAAGTCTATGCTGACAAGACTCGCCGCCTGAAGAAAGATCCAACAGCGATGCTGACACCCGAAGACTTCGTCGGTCAAGCCCCGCTAAAAGTCGGTCGCTGGCGTCCAGGCTTTCGACAAGCCAAATCGGTCTCGGGAGCGAATCTCATTGTGCCAAAGGCTGATTGAACGGCGACGCAGAATAACATCAGCCTTGGTCACGTAGGACGGACTTGCAGTCCGTCCTACGTGACCAGACGGACTGCAAGTCCATCCTACATCCTTGAGATGCTGTGACAACTGATCGGATTCGATTAGACTCTTGATGAGTTAAACGGATCGATTTCGAATCACACCAGAGAAGAGCTCCCATGAGTCGAATTACACTGCTTCTGTTGTTTGCTGCGCTTTTTGCTTCTTTCGCTGACGATTCCGACGCTGCCCATAGACCTAATATCATTGTCATCATGGCCGATGACATGGGCTTCTCAGACATCGGTTGTTACGGCGGAGAAATTCAAACACCAGTGCTTGACGGGCTGGCTGCAAACGGCGTGCGGTTTTCTCAGTTCTACAACACGGGGCGTTGCTGTCCGACACGAGCCGCGTTGCTTTCGGGACTCTACTCACATCAAGCCGGCGTGGGACACATGATGAATCCTCGCCAAGGTGAGTTGGCTCGTGGATATGCTGGCGATTTGAATCGAAACTGCGTCACGATGGCCGAGCAACTGAAGCCCGCCGGCTATCGGACTTACGGGGTGGGCAAGTGGCACGTTGCCGTCGACATTAAACCCGAAGGCCCGAAACACAATTGGCCTTTGCAACGTGGTTTCGATCGCTTTTACGGAACAATCACAGGTGCCGGAAGTTTCTTCGATCCCGGCACGTTGACTCGTGGTAACGAAGCGATCTCACCGTTCTCTGATCCCGAATACAAACCGGATCAATACTATTATACGGACGCCATCAGCGATCATGCCGTTCGCTTCATCAGCGATCACCATCAACAAGACGGCGACAAGCCGTTCTTCATGTATCTCATGTACACGTGTGCTCACTGGCCGATGCACGCTTTGGAAAAGGACATCGCAAAGTACAAAGGTAAGTACGATGCCGGTTACAAAGCCGCCCGAGATGCTCGAGTCGCGAAGCTCAAGAAGCTGGGATTCTTAAGCGACGACTGGGATGTCACACCTCAAGTTGGCAGCTGGGATAACGTCGAGCATAAAGAGTGGGAAGCACGCTGCATGGAAGTCTACGCGGCTATGATCGATAACATGGATCAAGGAATCGGTCGCGTGATGGAATCACTGAAGGCGACCGGCCAGTACGACAACACGCTTGTCATGTACTTCCAAGACAACGGGGGTTGTGCGGAAGGCGTCGGCCGACGCGAGAACATGCAGCGGCCGGACAAGCCAACGCTCAAACCAATCGCTGTCGATGCACTGCGTCAAGACGTGATCCCGCGACAAAACCGAGCCGGCATACCAACCTTGAAGGGGCCCAACATTATGCCCGGCCCCGAGGACACGTATATCGCGTACGGACAAAGCTGGGCCAATGTTTCGAACACGCCTTTCCGCGAATACAAGCACTGGGTTCATGAAGGTGGCATTGCGACCCCACTGATTGCTCATTGGCCAGCGGGGATTAGCAAAGCACAGCATGGCAAGTTGGAATCTCAGCCAGCCCACCTGATCGATATTATGGCCACCTGCGTCGATCTCGGGAAAGCGACTCATCCAAAGACATTGAACGAACATGACATCCATCCATTGGAAGGAGTCAGTTTGGCGCCCGCGTTCAATGGCAAATCGTTGAACCGCAAGAACCCGATTTTCTTCGAACACGAAGGCAACCGTGCCGTCCGCGATGGCAAGTGGAAGTTGGTCGCCAAGGGAGCTCGCGGCAAGTGGGAATTGTACGACATGGAAAGCGACCGCACGGAAATGCACGACCTTTCCGAAAAAGAACCTGAACGCCTGAAAACAATGATTGGCCAGTGGGAGGCCTGGGCAAAACGGGCCTTCGTACTTCCCTGGCCTTGGGATCAAAAAGCGAAGTACTCGAAGAAGAAATCATTCAAGCTGCAACAAGGTGCCGAGCTTGCGGGCAACAGAATGCCCAACACTGGCCGCAAGGCGGTTTCCATCGAAGCCCAAATCACGAAGCCGGGCCAAGGCGTCATTGTGGCTCAAGGCGGCGTGACTCATGGATTCGCCGTGCTTGTCGATCGCAAAGGTCAAATCAACGTGGCCTTACGACATGGCGGCAAACTCAACACCTATCCAGTCACGGCCGCACCGACATCTGCATATTCCATCTCGGTCAACTTTGGGCAATCCAAGGATCTCGTCGTCGCCATCGATGGCAAACAAGTGTTGAAGACCGAGACCCTGGGAACGATGCGACAAACACCACTCGACTCGTTCACAGTCGGCTTCGACAGCAACGATCCTGTTGGAAAGTACGAGCGAACCTTCAAATTCAGCGGCGAGATCAAACAACTGAATCTGAAACTGAAGTAAAGCCATCAATAAAGTAGCCATCACTCTCCGAGTGATGAGCCTTCCTGTGTATGCGTCGCTGTTGTAAACGTAGGCCGGATTGCCAATCCGACCAGCCATCGGACGGATTGGCAATCCGTCCTACCTAAGGACAATTCATGAGCCAAAAGCTTGTACTTTATCCCCCCGTCGATGACCGCCGCTTGGATCTAATTCGCGAAGCTGCTGGCGAGATGACAGTCGCGAATCCGGCCAGTGACGAAGCAGCACTTGCCGAGATCGCTGATGCCGACGCTTTTTTCGGAAAGATCACTCCAGAGCTGCTGGCAGCGGCAACCCAGTTGAAATGGGTGCAATCGCCAACAGCGAGTCTCGAACATTATCTGTTTGAACAGTTGGTGGCGCATCCCTGTCAGCTCAGCAACATGCGTGGATTGTTTTATGACGTGATCGCTGATCATGTGATGAGCTTCATCACTTGCTTCGCTCGAAACCTGCACCTTTATATCCGCCGACAAATCGAATCAAAGTGGGCACCTGTTGGTGGTGAGGACGAACGATCGACGTTCGCCGCCGGGCCTCACGAAATCAGCGGCATCGACCGGCAACACATTCATTTGGCCGATTGCACGATGGGCGTTGTTGGTGTCGGCAGCATCGGTGCGGAAATCTGTCGCCGCGGTCAAGCATTTGGAATGAACTTGTTGGCCGTCGACCCCATGCAGTCGTCGATTCCCGGGACGCTGGACGAGGTTTGGTTGCCAGACCGTTTACCGGAGTTGTTAGAAACAAGCGATTTCGTGGTCATCGCGGCTCCGCATACTCCCGAGACGTTCAAACTGTTTCGCACGGAACAGTTTGAACAAATGAAGTCATCCGCTTACTTGATCAACATTGGACGCGGGGTCATTGTTGATTTGGAGGACCTGACGGCAGCGCTGGAAAGTGGTCAAATTGCTGGCGCGGCGTTAGACGTCTTCGAGACCGAACCGTTGCCCGAAGACCACCGCTTGTGGAACATGGAAAATGTATTGATCACGCCACACATCGCTGCGGCGTCTGTTCATATTGCCAAGCGTCACTTGGAGACTTTGTTGGAAAACATCCGCCGATTCGCGGCGGGACAGGGACCAGCGACTCTTGTCGACAAAACCAAATGGTATTAACGGAGATTCACGAACATGTCATCTTCGAAAACTCACACATTCAGCAGACGGCGATTCATTCGGCGAGCGGGAGTTATTGGTGCCGCGGCGGCGATTGCTTCGCAGGATGTTCTATGGGGAGCAAAGGCGAAAGTGCAGACCTTCGTATACAAGAAAGTTGGCAAGCTCGACATTCACGCCGACGTCCATCGCGCCGATGACAATAAGACTCGGCCTGTCATCGTTTGGGTGCATGGCGGCGCGTTGATCAACGGGCATCGAGCCGGCGTAAGTCGGCGTGTGTTGAACCACGCTTTGGATGCTGGCTACGCCGTGGTTTCGATCGATTACCGCTTGGCCCCCGAGACGCAATTGCCAGAGATCGTTAGCGACTTGGAAGATGCCATCAGCTGGGTTGCCAAACACGGGCCGCGACTATTTAACGTAAAGACCGATCGAATCGCTGTCGCCGGGGGTTCGGCGGGAGGCTACATGACTTTGACCAGTGGCTTCCGAGCGAAACCTCGCCCAACCGTGTTGCTTTCGCTTTGGGGTTACGGCGACTTAGTCGGCGATTGGTACAGCACGCCCAGCCCTCACAAACGCCACAAAATCGACATCACGCAAAAGCAAGCATGGGCGGAAGTTGATGGTCCGCCGGTTTCCGATTCCAGGGAACGCCAAGGCAACGGTGGCAACTTCTATCGGTATTGTCGAGTGACCGGAACTTGGCCGAAAGCGGTTTCTGGCTGGGATCCGCATAAGGAAGCAGAGAAATTCTTTCCTTACATGGCGGTCAAAAACGTCACCAAAGAATACCCGCCGACAACGATGATTCACGGCACCGTCGACACCGACGTTCCCTACGAGCAATCCGCAATGATGGCCGAACAGTTCAAGAAGCACGGCGTCGAGTACCAATTGCATTCAATCAAGAACGGTGAACACGGCCTCGCCGGCGCCGATCCTGAAGCGGTAAACGCTGCCTATGAGAAAGCGTTCCAATTCGTCGACGACCACATGCTTTAGGCAAGTTTTCCGTAGCTGCGTTCGCCAGAAGGCGGTGATCCGCACTCTGGCGAACGCAGCTACGGCGAGTAAGCATTTCCCGCGAGCATCTTATGCCACGCGATCAACAAGCTGCGATTGGTAAACCGCTTTCTCGAAGGCAAGCACTTCAGTTAGGATCGGCAACCGCATGTGCGATCGGCTTGTCGTCATCGCAAGCAGTCACGGCAGACGAAGAACGCCAGAGTCTGAAGCAGCGTATCTCCGAACTCGAAAAGCGTTTTGATGGCGAGTTCTCGATCGAAGTCAAACGCTTAGATAAACCGGGCTACTTCGAGTTACGTAAAGATGTCGTGCGTCCAACCGCAAGCACTTGCAAATTGTTCGTGCTCTGCGAGCTGCTTCGTCGGGCCGAGAACGGCGAAATCGACCTAAACTCGGAAATCACCTGGAAGCCAGAGTTCCACCGCGGCGGAGACGGCGTTCTGCGAGCGATGGTTCCTGGGCAAAAGCTGACGATCCACAATATGGCCATCCTAATGATGATGATCAGCGACAACATCGCGACCGCGACACTCGTTGATCTGCTCGGCGGCGAAAACATTACACGCACAATACGATCGTGGGGACTCGAAAGCAGTAACATTCACGATGGACTTCCAGGCGGTGCCAACTACTCCAAAATGAAACAACCCGTAAGCACCGCCAGCGACATGTTGTCTTTGATCACAAAGATTTATCGCCACGAAGTGCTCACACCAAAATCTTGTGACGAGATCATTCGCATTCTGCGAGCACAACGATGCAACGACATGTTGCCGCGCTACATCCCAGTCGGCGAGGATTGGGGAAGCGCCAAAACGTGGATCGCCAACAAGACCGGTTACGGTGCATGTCGTGTCGAGGTCGGAATCGTCAAAGCACAAGACGTCACGTTTTCGTTGGCTATGTTCTTCAAACCCAATGGAAGAGTACGGCTTCGAACGAAGTGCCTTGCCGATTATCCGCCCGTGCTAGCAATGGCCAAAGCGTGCCATGCCGTCTACCAAAGATTCTTGCCATCGTCGTAGACAAAGTGGCGTAAGCTTCCAGCTTGCGAAAGCAGTTGGAGTGCAGGCTTTAGCCGCCCAAAAAGCGTCTCAGACCACTTAATGCGCCTAAAGGCTGAACTCCAACCACACGCGTGCAACATGACTCACAATGCTCGGTGAGCTTAGCTACGGCAATCAACCAACGTCACCAATCCAATCGTCGAAGAACTCGAACATCTCATCAACTTCGCCTTCATCGGCGTTGACGGTGTCGCCATCATCAGGTCCGTCGCCATGCCGCCGGCAAGAATATCGTTTCCTGCGTTTCCAATAACGATGTCGATGCCAAGGCCACCTAATGCAATATCGTCGCCTTCTTGCCCTCGCAGCACGTCGTTGCCTTGATCGCCGACAAGCACGTCGTTGCCACGGCCACCGGAAATAACATTCGTTGCCGCCGAGGCCGCGGACAGAATCATCGCCGCTGCCAGCACTCAAGATGTCGTCGCCGTCGCCACCGTTGATTTGATCGTTGCCTGTACCGCCGCGAACGAAGTGTTGATCGGCTGCGCCTTCGATAACGTCATTGCCTCGGCCACTGGTGAGAACATCGAAGCCATCGCCTCCGTTTCATTGATCGTTTCCATGATTGCCGCGGATTCGATCATCTCCGGCATCGCCACTGATCACATCATTGTCGCGGCCACCTTCGATCGCGTCATCGCCCTCGCCGCCATTGATGACGTCATCACCAAGACCGCCGTCATGTTATCGTCGCCGGCTTCCGAGTCCGAGATGACCAAGGCATCGTTGCCATCACCTAAAGCGAATGTTCGATCAGACGCGGTAAGTTCCTCCGACGTGGACTCGACACTTTGGACTGAAATTGTCTTGCCATCGATTTCGATCGTCGCGCCGGCATCGGCGAGCAAATGCGTGATTTCGTCGGCTCCTCCGATTAGTCGCAATGAGTCGCCCGTCGTCTCCCCACCGCCGTTAATCACAACGTTGGCCAGTGAACCATTGCTGTAGTCAAGAATCACGGCATCATCGGCGGCGGAACCATCGATGATGACACTGCGGATCGATTGTGGAGACGCGGAATGAGTCAGTGATCCGTTGACGAGGACTTCGATGTCGCCTTCGTCGTTACGTCGCACCAAGTAGTCATCGGCGTCGCCATCGCTGGCAGAAGTTGAGACACGCAAATCAACCGGCGCAATCTCGACACCAGAAACCGCGTCTGGCAATCGCTCGATTCGAATGGCATCAGCGATGACGAGATGGTTGCCCAGTCCGAGTGAAACGACTAACGAATTACTGCTGATCTGGAAGATGCCACCTCCCAAGTCTTTCCAGGAAGCACCGGAGTCATTGAAGTCGTTCGGAGGCAACTGCTGGTCGGTGTTGAACGTGCCCTCGAATGTTCGTCGCGCGGTTCGTGCTCTTGAGCCAAGTGGCTTGGACTTTATAGAGACCAGCTGTCAGGCCCGTGAACTGGTAAATGGCGCGGTTTGCTGGATCGTTCGTCGCCGCGTGGAACTGTAGATCTCCGTTGTGACCGTTCGCGAACGAGCCCCAACCGTTTCCTTGTGTGCTATATCCAGCATCACCATCGTCTATGAGAGCGGTGACGGGGACTTCGTCATTTGCGACCGTGATCTTCGCGCTGCCGTCCAACAACCCAGCGGCTTGAGCAGTAATCGTAACGACTTGGTCGTAATCCGAGTCCGAATCATCAACTGCGCTAATAGTGAAGGTCGTCGTCGCCTGATTCGCTGGAATGCCACGTCAACGTTGCAGCTCGCAACACCAGCAACGCAATACACGCATTACGAAAAAATGAACAAACGTCACCTTCCCCACTCGCAAAACACTGGTCATAGGCAAAGGAAAACCAAACAACACGCCGAGCACGCGGCGCAAGTGAGTTCTGGAACGCTGGTGGCAACTCACATGCTTGCGCAGCGTGCTTGTAGAATCAGTTGAATCATCAGATACACGAGAAAGTGCTTGTGAGATACGTTGCCATCTGCGATATTCTCGGGCTTGGAATCGAGGCACAAAATGACGCAGGAGTTGTCACGTGCTAATGCAAGTTTCTGGAATCGCTAAGACGGCCTTCGTCGTCCTTCTCATCCTTCATCGAGTCGCCTTGGGACAAACAGGCGGTACGCTCAGGGCACCTGATGGCTTCGAGGTTTCGTTGTTCGCCGACGATAAGCTCGCCCACGATATTTACTCGATGACCATTGACGCCAAGGGGCGAGTCACCGTGTCGGGCCCGGGTTATACCCGCATCCTTGTCGACGAAGACAATGACGGAAAGGCCGACTATTTCGAGCAATTCGCGGACGGCCCCAAGACTGGTGCTCAGGGCTTGTTTTGGAACGGTAACAACTTGCTCTGCATTTGCGATGGCGGCCTAATCTATTATCGAGATCAAGATGGCGACGACCGCACCGACGCATCCCCGGAAGTTTTCTTGAAGATGAAGACTGGTTCCGAGCATCATGCTCACGCCGTGCGCAAAGGTCCTGACGGTTGGTTCTATTTGATCGCCGGCAATTACGCGGGCATCAACGAGTCCTACGCATCGCTGCCGACTTCTCCAATCAAGAAGCCACAATCGGGTGTCGTCTTTCGATTGAAGCCGGACCTTTCCGGCGGCGAAGTCGTGGCCCACGGTTATCGCAATTCGTACGACTTCGACTTCAACGAGAATGGCGACATCTTCACTTTTGACAGCGATGGCGAGCGTGATGTCTCGCTGCCCTGGTATCGTCCGACTCGAGTGTTCCACGTGTTGCCGGGTTCGCATGCTGGCTGGCTTAGCCGCAGCTGGAAACGTCCGGACTACTTCTTAGATATGCCGCCGGTCATCGGCAGCTTCGGACGCGGCTCGCCAACTGGTGTTGTTTGCTATCGACACGATCAGTTTCCGGAACAATATCGCGGTGGGTTGTTCGTCTTAGATTGGACATATGGCCGCGTGATGTCCTTGCCACTTAAGTCCAAAGGCTCAAGCTACACAAGCGTGCCTCAAGAATTCTTGAAGGGTGTTGGATCGTTTGGATTCGCACCGACCGACATCGAAGTCGGCAAAGATGGCAGTCTCTATGTCAGCATCGGTGGGCGAGGGACTCGCGGTGGCGTTTATAAGATCAGCTATGTTGGCACTGCGGACGCTCGCACGGCGAGCAACTCCACCACGAAGACCACCGACGAGTTGGAACGTTGCCTTCAAGCAAAGCAGCCGCTAAGTAGTTGGTCGCGTGCCGACTGGATGCCAATCGCCAAGAAGCTTGGGCGCGACGTCTTCGCCGACGAAGCACTACGAATCAATCGCCCTGTGCGAGAGCGAATGCGAGCAATCGAGATCTTGACCGAGGTCTTCGATGGTTTATCTCGCCCCGAATTAACTCGCATCTTGGCTGACGACTCTTATCAACTTCGCGCGCGAGCTATCTGGTCGCACGGTCGAACTGACGCAGCTTTGCCAGACACCGCCATCATCGCGATGGCGTTGATGGACGTGCATCCTTTAGTGGGGCGCTTCGCGTCGCAAGCTCTATTAGGAAGTCAGCCGAATACGACGTATTCTGCGATCACCGATGGAATCGCCTGGCAACTTGCCAGTCAGGATCGTTATTGCCGTCAAGCGGCTTCCCGAATTGTTCCGCTTGTCGATAAGAGTGCGTTCAAACATTTTTCGGTCGCGGCGACGAGTAAAGGTTGGCAAGCAGGATTGTCAAATGCCGTCGGTTTCGTCCAACGCAAGCCCGGCTTTAATCGATACGCGTTCCGGGTTGGAATTCCGATCCTTAAAGAGCAACGCCCTAACCAACTCAAGTTGGAAGCCGTGCGTCTGATGCAACTCGGCCTTAGCGATTTAGGACTTCGAGAAAAGCTGCCGGCAGTTTATAGCGGCTATTCCAGTCCATTGGACTTATCGCCGCATCAGCAAGAATTGGAAGTGATTCATCAAGAAGTTTCCAGAGTCTTTCCGGTCGGCATTCAATCGTTGGACTACGAATTGGCACGATTGCTGGCAATGTTGAACATCGCCGATTCCGACACCTTGGACAAGGTCTTGAAGCAGATCACTGATGTCACGAATCCCATCAGAGATTTGCATTATTTGATTGTCGCGTCGCACATCGAGGGCACGCGATCGGGGCAGCAAACCGAGAAGATCGCGCGAGCGATCTTGAATACCGACAAGAAGATTCGTGCTCAAGACCTCAACGTCGACAGTAACTGGGAACCACGATTCACCGAGATGTTTAAACGGCACGTTGCCTTGGACGAAAACCTGATGACCGTGCTCATTAACGAAGAAGACTTTGGGCAACCCGGTCACATTGTTCTAATGGATCAGATTCCGCCGGACTTGCTGCCCCATATCATCGATGCGTTCGTTGCTAAGATTGAAGAACCTGACGAGTACCTTTGGTCGAACGAAATCGTCTTTCTGATTGGTGCCTCGAAAAAGCCCGAACAGCGAGAGCTACTGCGTGAGCAATTCAATCGCTTCGCGGTTCGCAACGCAGTGCTGATGGTATTGGCGCAATCAGCCGAGCAAAGGGATCGTCCGATGCTGATCGAGGGATTGAAGTCGTCTCAACCAGAAGTTTTCTTGACGTGTCTAAAAGCCATCGAATCGATGCCACCGAACGATGCAGCCGATGAACAACTCGCATTGCTGCGAGCACTCCGGTTGTCAGCCAACGAAAACCGCGAGTTCGCGGTTCGCGAGCGGATCGTCAAATTGCTAAGACGCAACACATCGCAAGAGTTTGGCTTCATACCTGGCAGTGAAGGCCACAAGCCTCAGGCGGAAGCCATCGCGCAATGGACGGACTACGTCTCGAAGAAGTACCCCAAGGAAGCCGCCAAATCATGGGGAGGCGGCGGTGACGACATCGAGCAGCTTAAGAAACTACTAGCAACCGTAGATTGGACCGATGGCGACGCCCAGCATGGAGAGAAAGTCTTCGAATCACGAGCCTGCTCGCGTTGCCATGGTGGCCGCCGTTCATTGGGGCCGGATTTAGCGGGTGTCACATCCCGTTTCTCGCGGAAAGATATCTTCACCGCCATAGTCATCCCGGATCGAGATGTCTCGGGCCGATACCAGACGACTCAGATCGAAACAGAGGCTGGCCGAGTCTTCACAGGGCTAATCGTCTACGAATCCATTGACGGGTTGCTGCTGAGGAACTCGGAAAACCAAACTTTTCGCATCGAGTCAAAGGACATCATCCAACGCCGCAAACTGCCGAGATCGCTGATGCCCAAAGGGCTGCTGAAAGACTTGACACCGTCGGAGATAGCCGACTTGTATGCATACTTGCAGACGTTGTCGAAGTAACTTGGTAGTTCTTGAAAGTGGATTCCAAAGATGGAGCGTCCCAGACTGGAAGCTGTCGTTGAAGCTCCATTAATGAAATCTCCACCACCGTGGCCTGCCGAAAGCAAGGCTTCGCATATTCGACTCTTTGATAGCGCGCCGCCGGAAGCGATCGGAATGCTTGTTGCTCAACTGGCAATCTACAACGGAGTCGACTTTGCACACGATGTCCAAGCGACCATCGAACGAATGGTTGAAGGATGACCAGTAATACTTCCCGGCGGGATTTGCCCTAATATGGAAGGCGCGCCGCCGATCATTCCTGGATGTTGCTGTGGCCTGGAATCTTGGCGTGAATGGCTAGAAGTCTCCAGCGGCGGTAAAGCTCCTTGGACTGGGCATGATCCAAGTCCGTTAATTGAGCGTGAAGAAGACATCATCCGGATTTGGTCCGATGGAGGACTTGGTGGGGCAGATGCTTGCCACTCGATCGAATTCACATTGGATCAATTCATTGATGCACTCAACTGCGTCCAATCCGATCTGAAGGATTTCCTTGAAGCACTTGAGCACTGGTTGGCGACGAATGACTGCTCAGATTTCAAGTATTCTTGGAATTGTTCGACACTTCGTTTTCGATCAGCCGCAATTCTCAAGACCCAGAGTCGAACATTGCCGATGCTCACTGACTCGATTTTCACTCATCCAGCTTAACGCGCCGTTCGTTTCGCATAGCCTTCAGCTTTTCAAAGCTTGTCAGGTCGAGGCTACCATCTTCTTTCAAGAGCAAACGATTAAGCCGTTCGGCGTCGCTGGATTCTGCACCTGGTAGACGGAATTCTTGAAGCACTTTTTCGGCTGCCGCCTGGCGCTCACTAGCCTCGCCGACGAAATCGTATTTCAAAGCCTCATATCCCGAATGACGTTTCAACGAGCGGCTGGCGACATACCGGACGGCAGCGTAGGGATCGTCGAGCAGCTTTCCTAAGAATGGTGCCATCCAGTCAGTACCGGAAACTTGCATGGATTCTTGCCATCCCATGTGCCAAGCCATGATGACTCGCTGGCCAGCGTCGCCTCGAATCGCCCATAGAGCTGCGGCGGACGTCGACTGTTGATCCTTGGGAATCTCGGGCTTATCGATGCCGTACCATTCATTCAGCTTATCAGCGGTCCAACTTAGCGTTTGATCCAAATGGCACAAATTGCAGGCATTCGGACGACCCGATTGCAAATCGACGGCCACATTGGGGCTATCGATGGTGTGGCTGTTGATCGTCTTGAACAGCCCATAAGTGGTGTGTGGCATGTGACAGTTCACGCACTGACTGCCGGATGTCTCGAGCGGATGATGCGTGTGCGCTACCGCTTGATAATCTTCGGCTTTATGACAATTCAGACATGCTGCATCGCTGAGTGCTTCGGTTTTCAGTTGATCATTTCGCCACTCGTCGATCGATCTCTTGTCGTCATCCGACTTATGCATCACATGACACGACAAGCAGGACATCTCACCTTTTTGATAGCAGGCCGAGTGAAACAGCCCGTTGAATTCTCGACCGATCACGCGTACCGAGCCATCTCGCCAAAAGTGATGGTCGAAGGCTTCCATCACCTGTTCACGGGTCATCGAGCCTGCGTTCATTTGACTGTTGATGACTTCCTCGTCTGGGCGAATCAGGTCAAGGGTCTCATCCAACGGTTGCCCCGGACGGAATGCGAAACCCGCTTGATTGAACCAATCCAAATCCAAACCACTCTTCGGTTGCATGATGCTGTGGCAACGACCGCAGACTTGAGCGGACAGGTCGGCTTTGATTCGCGCGGGGTTGACGATCGGATCGGGCGTGTCAGTCTCTGTTAAGGCTCCAAGTTTCGCCGCGCGTTGTCGTCGCACGTGAGCTTCCGCTGGGCCGTGACAAGCTTCGCAGGCGATTCCAAACTCGCCCACATGCGTATCCATCGAATCGCCAAGATTCGCAATCGACATCTGCAACCGAGGGCGACCATGTGTCGTGTGGCAGTGCACACAACTATGATTCCACACACCCGCATCCTCGCGAGTTTGCTCATCGGGGGGCTGTAGGAATGAAGCCGCTTCGGGAATCCACCGCTTGTCTTCTCTTAGATAGACGATTGGCAGAATCTTCAGGCTGCGTCCGAGTCCAGATGGATACCAATAAACTTGCAAGTGATGAGAGCCCGTCGTCATGACGATCGAGTTCTTGACGACGTTCGGGTTTGGCGTTTCGGAGCTCGGCAAGTCGGACATCTCGAAGAAGAATTCGTCTTCCGTGCGGCTTAGGTCGAACTGTTTGCCGCGTGCCTCGACATGGACATTGTTGAAGTCACCAAAGATCGCCTCGGGCGAAGCAATCTGTGTCATCGTTCGATGATAGGATGCGTGCCACGTTGCATGCTGATTTGGGTGGCACTCCTTACAACTTTCGGACGAGATATATCCGTCCGCAGCAACTTGTGCCGGCCGCAACTCGTCGACTGGAACGTATACGATGTCATCTTTGGATTGCCCAGGTCTCATCATCCAAGCACTGACGGAGATGAGCGCGAGACCACAAACGACCGAACCGCTAAACACGACCTTTGAAAGTCGACGACGTATGAGTATCGCGATGACAACAGTAACTGCACCAAGTATCCCAATTTCGAGCATGCATGAACCTATTCAAGCGTAATGAATCGATGCAACATCTTATCGTATGTACGAAGGAGTGTCTAAATCGTTTGAGACCGAGCGGTTCAGTTGCCGCCCCTGCTGGGCCATTCCTATACTCGCCAATCAAGCAAGAATGACAACAAACTAACGGCATCGATCCAGAACACTCCACATGGCCCAATCCGACATCGTTATTCGAGGCGCTCGCGAACACAACTTGCGAGACGTCAATTTACGGCTACCACGAAATAAACTGATAGTGATGACAGGCGTCAGTGGCTCGGGCAAAAGTTCGCTGGCGTTCGATACTTTGTACGCGGAAGGCCAACGTCGGTACGTCGAGTCGCTATCCAGTTACGCTCGGCAATTTCTCGGCCAAATGCCCAAACCGCAGGTCGATGCCATCAGCGGGTTGGCTCCTTCAATCTCGATCCAACAGAAGACCAGCGGCCGCAATCCACGCAGCACCGTCGGAACGATCACGGAAATCTACGATTACCTGCGAGTCCTGTTTGCTCGAGTTGGTACAGGCAACTGCTCGAATTGTGGCCGTCCAATCACGGCTCAAACGACCGAGCAAATCATCGAAAAGGTCTCGGAACTTCCTGATGGAGCGCGATTCCAAGTCCTCGCCCCATTGATCCAACAGCAAAAAGGTGAGTACCGCGATCTGTTCGAAGACCTTCTGAAACAGGGCTTCTTGAGGGCTCGTGTGGATGGCGTCGTCGTTCAATTGATCGATGACCTGCAGCTTGACCGGCAAATGCGGCACAACATCGAGGTTGTTGTCGACCGGTTGATCGCTGGGACGACCAGCCGAAGCCGCTTGGCCGAATCGATCGAGACGGCACTGCGATTGGCGGGCGGAACATTGATCATCGCGCCTTCCGAAACGGACTCGGGGAAGCCCAACCAGCAGTCGAAAGTCGAGAGCGTCAGCGAGCAACTCTATAGCTCACACTACGCATGCACGCACTGCAACCTGAGCTTCGAGCCACCGTCGCCGCAATTGTTTAGCTTCAATAGTCCATTGGGAATGTGCTTAGAGTGCAACGGACTGGGGCAACGACACGAGTTCGTGCTTGAGCACATCTTGCCGGACCCAACTCTCTCGATTAACAAGGGGGCGTTTCCGTTAATCGGCAAGGTTCCCAAAATCGGCAAGTGGCGGCGGCACATCTATGAAGGCATCGGCGCGGCGATTGAGCAAGACACGGGCTTGAAAGAAGGCGCGTTCTTGAAAGCCGCCTGGAAGGATCTTCCACCGCTGGCTCAAGACCTGTTCTTATATGGTCTCGGCGAGCGAAACATCACATATTCGTGGCGTTATTCGGGCGGCATTTGGAAGCACGGCGGCAAGTACCACGGATTGATCGATGAGTTGCTGACCAGTTACCGAAAGACCAAAAGTGGAATGCGGCGCCGGCAACTGGAAAAGTACATGCAGTTCGTCAACTGCAGCGCCTGCCAGGGAAGCCGACTGAACCCGCAAGCTCGCGCGGTCACGTTGACCACGTCGAACGAAGAATTCAAAGCCAGCGGCAACAACCTATCGGTCTCGTTGCCTGAAGCATGCTCGCTGAGCATTTATGAGGCAGCGTTGTTTTTCGAGTCGCTTGAACTTGAAGAAACCTCACAGTTGATCGCGACCGAAGTTTTGAAAGAGATTCGCGGTCGACTGGGCTTCTTGCTTCGCTGTGGCCTCGATTACTTGACCCTGGACCGAACTGCTCCCACGCTGTCGGGCGGTGAGACACAGCGGATTCGTTTGGCCGGGCAAATCGGCTGCGGTTTGGTTGGTGTGGTTTACATTCTGGATGAACCATCGATCGGCCTACATGCTAGAGACAACGCGATGCTCTTGCAGAGCCTTTGTGATCTGCGCGATCAAGGCAACACGGTGATCGTTGTCGAGCATGATGAAGAGACAATGCGCGCCGCAGATTACATCGTTGACTTTGGACCAGGACCGGGAACTCGCGGTGGAAAAGTGGTGGCCCAAGGCAGCCTTGCCAAGATCAAACGCAGCCGTCAAAGCGTGACCAGCCAATTTTTGACGGGCAAACAAGAAATCGCCGTGCCCGACCAACGTCGCAAGGTCAAGAAAACGAAAGCAATCAAAGTCGTTGGAGCCGAGCACAATAACTTGAAGTGCGTCGATGCGGCATTTCCATTGAATGCCTTTATTTGCGTTACTGGTGTCAGCGGGTCGGGCAAGAGTTCGCTGGTCAACGATATCTTGTGGCAAGTCCTCAACCGCGACGTCAACGAAGGCAACGGCTCGCCGGGCAAGCACAAACGCGTCAACGGTTTGAAGTCGATCGATAAGGCCATCGATATCTCGCAATCACCCATCGGCCGCACACCTCGATCGAATCCCGCTACCTATGTCAAACTGTTCGATGAGATTCGCAAGCTGTATACGATGCTGCCGGAGTCGAAAGTCCGCGGTTATAAACCGGGGCGGTTTAGCTTCAACGTCGCTGCTGGAAGATGCGAAGCTTGCGAGGGCCACGGCGCGAACAAACTTGAGATGGATTTTCTTGCCGACATCTGGGTGACTTGCCCCATCTGCGAAGGTCGGCGATTCAATCACGAGACACTGGAAATTCGGTTTAAAGGAAAAAACATTGCCGAGGTTCTCGACATGGAAGTTCGAGAAGCGATGGAACATTTCGAAAACCACCCGAAGATCTTCAAGCTGTTGAGCACACTGGACGCGGTCGGCCTCGATTACTTAAAGCTTGGGCAGCCATCGCCAACACTGTCTGGTGGCGAGGCGCAACGGATTAAGTTGGCTCGCGAGTTGGGCAAGCGGTCGACGGGACAGACGTTTTATTTGCTCGATGAACCGACCACCGGTTTGCACTTTGCCGACATCCAAAAACTACTGGAAGTCTTGCATGGATTTGTCGAGGCTGGCAACACAGTCCTTGTTGTGGAACATAACTTGGATGTGATCAAGACTGCAGATTGGATTATCGATATCGGCCCCGAAGGTGGTGCGGGTGGTGGCAAGATCATCGCTCAAGGAACACCGGAACAAGTCGCCGCGGCCGCCAATTCCTACACCGGCCAAGCTCTCTCAGAAGTCCTCCCCAGTAGGCCGGAACAAGTCCGCGAAGTTCCGGCAGCAGCTAAACCACAACAAAGAAAACTGACACGAAGCCAGCAAGACAGTAACAACGAACGCTGGCAAATCGCTCAACCGCTGACGCAACAAACAAACGGAAACGGAAAAAGAAGCATCGTCGTTAACGGAGCGAAACAGCACAATTTGCAGGGCATCGACTTACAGATTCCTCGAGACAAAATGAACGTCTTCTGTGGTCCCAGCGGCAGCGGCAAAAGTTCGCTGGCAATGGACACACTTTATGCCGAAGGGCAACGGCGATATGTCGAGTCCCTGTCGGCATACGCCCGTCAGTTTCTGGGACAAATGCCAAAGCCACGGGTCGAGCACATCCACGGGCTCTCGCCATCGATCGCGATCGAGCAGAAAAACTTAGGTTCCACGCCACGATCGACGGTGGGCACGGTTACCGAAATCTACGATTACTTGCGGATCCTGTTCGCTCGTTTGGGATCGCTGCACTGCCCCGACTGTAAAATCCCCGTCGATACGCAAACAACCGATGAAGTCATCGACCGCATCTTGGAAGCGGGCGAAGGAACACGATTGCTCGTCTTGGCACCGCAGGAAGTCCGCGTTGGCCAATCGTACGAACGGCTTTGGGAATCGCTTCAAGCTCAAGGTTACCGGCGCGTCCGCGTGAACGGCGAGACATATAAGATTGAAGACGTGCCCACGATGGATCGCCGACGGAAGCATCAAGTCGAGGTCGTTGTCGATCGCATCACAGTTTCTCGGCGAAAACGGTCTCGCATCGCGGACTCGATCGAATCGGCTTTGGACATGGGCCGCGGTTTCATCCGAGTGGCTCATTGTGATGATGAACTGGACGAAACAGACTGGCGTGTTGAACGCTTCAGTTTGCTCTACGCATGCGAAAAGTGTGGCCGCGGTTTCGAGGAACTCACGCCTCATAGCTTCTCGTTCAACAGTCCGTTGGGTTGGTGTGATTCATGTGAGGGTCTGGGAACCGAGCAAGGTACGAATCTCACGGCGCTCGTTGGACGCGGCGATCTAAGTTTGCGGCAGCAAGCTGTCTCGGCGTGGCCCAATCCCACCGCGAACCCGATGTTTTCGCAAATGCTCGAGGCGATGTTGAAAGAATGTCGCATACCGGGTGACGTGCCGTTCGATGACCTCAGCCCAACCGCTCAACGCGCGGTGCTTTACGGAACGGGCGAACGTTGGATTCCGTTCGGCAAAGACGGCCGCGTAAAGTTTCAATACAAGGGTCTCTATCCCGCATTGGAAGAGGCGTCGCGGACTTCGTATACCTATCGCGTCAAACTGATGGACATGGTAGGCGAGGTCCCGTGTTCCTCATGCGGGGGAAGTCGACTTCGCGATGACGCGTCGGCCGTTCGCTTCAGCGAGTCGACGATTCAGCATTTGTGCGAGATGCCGCTCGAGGCCGCTTTGAAGTTCCTCAAAGACATCAAACTTAGCGCTACCCAAAAGCGAATCGCTGGCGAGTTGTTGACCGAAGCTGTCAGCCGGCTGTCGTTCCTGGTGGAAGTTGGCTTGGACTACTTGTCCCTTTCTCGTCCCCTGCCAACTCTTTCGGGTGGCGAGGTGCAGCGGATTCGATTGGCAGGTCAAATCGGCCGAGCTCTGACAGGTGTTCTCTATGTCTTAGACGAACCAACCATCGGCCTTCATCCACGCGACAACAACAGACTGCTCAAAGCGCTCAAGCGGCTCCGCAATCTGGGCAATACGTTAGTGTTGGTCGAACACGATCGTGAGGTGTTGGAATCGGCAGACAGGCTTTACGACTTCGGACCGGGAGCCGGCCGCTTTGGCGGAACGGTGACAGACGCGGGCACGCCAAAACAGTTGGGCAAGTCAAAACGGTCGATGACCGGCCAGTTTCTTTCCAGCCAACGAACAATCGCGATACCCGACAACCGACGGATGCCATCGGCCAAGGAATTGCAAGACATTGCGGAAAGCAACATCGTCGCCGGTCGGCCAAAACTCGAAGACCATGATCCACCAGGCGGTGGATGGTTGGAGCTGGTGGGGGCACGTCAACACAACCTGCGGAATGTTGACTTGCGGGTCCCGTTGGGGACGTTGACATGCGTGACCGGCGTGTCGGGATCGGGCAAGAGTTCGTTGGTCGAGCACACACTCGCACGAGCGATCGCGAAACGGCTGCACCGCGCAGGCGACACGCCTGGGCCATTCGACGAATTAAACGGCTTGCAGCACATCAACAAGCTGATTGTCGTAGATCAGCAACCCTTGGGTAACACGCCCAAATCCAACCCCGGCACATATACTGGCGTGTTCGAGCACATTCGCGCTTTGTTTGCCCGGCTACCTGAGGCGAAAGTCCGCGGGTACGGCCCCGGTCGATTCAGTTTCAACCGTCCCGGCGGACGCTGCGAGGCTTGCGAAGGCAACGGTCAAAAGTGCATCGAGATGCACTTCTTGCCCGACGTCTGGGTCGAGTGCGACGAGTGCCGCGGTTTCCGTTACAACCAGGAAACCCTTTCCGTCAAGTATCGTGGCAAGTCGATCGCCGACGTCTTGAACATGTCGATCGGTGAAGCTTACGAATTGTTCGAAAACATTCCAAAGATCCGTGGATTCCTAGCGACGCTAACAGCCATTGGATTGGATTATGTCACGTTGGGGCAGTCGGCACCGACGCTGTCCGGCGGCGAAGCACAACGTGTCAAGCTGGCCGCTGAATTAGCTCGTCCTAACACTGGCAAGACCTTGTATCTGCTCGACGAACCAACAACCGGTTTACATTTCGACGATATCGAAAAGCTGCTGAAGGTGATCAACAGCTTGGTAGAACTGGGCAACTCGGTAGTCGTCATCGAACACAACTTAGATGTGATCAAGTCAGCCGATTGGGTCATTGACATCGGCCCAGAAGCCGGTCACGGCGGCGGTTGGATTGTGGCCGAGGGAACTCCTGAAGACATCGTCCAGTATGCTCAAGATGCGCAAGCAAAGCCAACAAACGGCGCGAAACGAAAGACTCGAAAAAAGCCCAAGCCTTACGCGTCGCTGCAGCGGTCTCACACAGGAGAAATGTTGGCCGCGACACTTGCCCAAGGCGATTATGGCGAGCGGGAAGCGTTTGATGTCAAAGATGCGGCCAGCAAGCGCGAAGGCGACATCAGCATGGCTCAGATCGGTCATGATGCTCGAATGCCATGGGAGGTGGATGGCGTTAAATGGCACACCGAGCAGCGAGTTAGCTACCGCGGAGCAGCATGTCACTGGGAAGGCGAAGCGTTGCAACGTGTTGTCGAAACGATTGAGGCCTTCGATCCAAATCTATTCGTCACAAATTGGAACGATCGCGCGACTGTTGAAACCACCGGCCAAGTGAAAAAGCACGGTTGGTTCTTTCACGGATTGACCGGGGACGAGTGGACTGTGAAGTTCAAGTTCCGAGTCACTCGCAATCGCTTCAAGCGTGACGTTTTGCAGCAAAAACTTCGACTTCGCCCCCTCGACGATATCGACGAAATCCCCATCTACGGCCGCGGTGATCGTGTGACGGTCAAGAACCTCAAAGGGCCTTGGCAAGAAGTCACTGTCACCGTTCACTGGCTGAAAGAAATTGACACGCCTGAGTTTTGGGGGTTTCTGTCCGAAGCGTGCCAGTCATTTAAGGATCGCACAGAGCACACCGAGCTAAACCCCAAAGACCTAACGCCGTGGAAAGTGCTCGGCAAAAAATGGCATCTGTCTCGCAAGGGCTTTCCCAGCAACAAGCGTGTTGACTGGAAGCCGGAAGTCCTTGAAAAGCTGATTACGGTGATGGACGAAGTGCATCCAGATGCCATCATCGATTGGACAAACCGCCAGATGGTTCACTTTCGCCACGTCGCCAAGCAACCCTATTGGGCCATGATGCATACAAAGCGGCGGCCAGGTTTGGAACTCTATGTTTACGCCGAACCGGGCGAGATCACACTGGGACAGATTTCCGATTTCGGCAAGGAACGAGACATCTCAACTCACCGCGACGGGCGTGAGGTCGCGCGGATTCAGTTCACGACGGTCTCGCAGTTAAACTCGAAGAAGTTGAAAGACTTCCTTAAGAAGCGGATGAAGGCCAGCAAGCCGCCAGCTTAGCGAGTTAAGGCAAAGCAGCCCGGCTTCTCGAAGAAGCCGGGCTTCTAAACGCTAGCTAAAACTGCACCCACGCTGCGTCGTTCGCGCTACTGGCTTGGCATTGTTGCACAAACAAGACACCTTCTCGGCCATCATGGACCGAGGGGTAAATTGTCTCTCGCGAGTTGACGGTTGCACCATTTGCCACGCTAATCATGTCATCGAAGGCTGCCCGATAGATGTTGGCGAACGCTTCGAAGAAGGCCTCAGGATGACCGCCAGGAATGCGGCTGGCGGCTCGCCCCAATTCATTGGTGTAGGGAGCCATTGGATTGCGTTCGTAAACTCGCAAAGGCTGCCCCAGTGATCTCACAAACAGCTCATTCGGCTGCTCTTGAGCCCAACTGATGCTGCCTTTCGTCCCATCGATCTCGATCCGCAAGTCATTAAGCCGCCCATGCGTCACCTGGCTAAAAGTGACTAAGCCGGATGCTCCATTCTCGAAACGAATGGCTGCGTGCCCATAATCATCAAGCTCTCGAAGCGGGTGGTACGATTGCATCAAGCAACTCAGGTCAACCGGTGTCAGCCCAGTTGCATAGCGCAACAAATTGTAAGCGTGCGTTCCAATGTCACCGAGGCTTCCCGAGCCCGCTTTGTTCGGATCGGCCTTCCAAACGCCGCGTTTCGGGACGACGTCCGGCAGCAAGGACCACAACCAACCTTGAACATAGGTTGCTCGAGCCGCAATGATCCGCCCCAATTCTCCGGCCGCGATCATTTCTCGAGCCTGACGAATCATCGGGTAGCCGGTGTAATTGTGAGTGACTGCAAAGACGCGGCCCGTTTCCTCAACGCGTTTGACCAATTCTTCGGCATCGTCGAGCGAGATTGTCATCGGCTTATCGCACACAACATGAAATCCCGCATCGAGTGCTTGCCTGGCGATCTCGAAGTGTGTGTGGTTCGGAGTGGCGATGCTGACGAAGTCGACGCGTTCATCTTCTGGCAATTGCGATTCGGCAGTAATCAATTTGGCCGCCGAACTGTAAGCTCGCGCCGGAGCAATCCCAAACTCGGGAGCCGCTTGCTGTGCTCTTTGTGGGTCCGACGAGAGTGCTCCGGCCACCAATTCTGCTCGGTTATCCAATTGTGCGGCAATGGCGTGGACTCGACCAATGAACGCATTGCCGCCTCCGCCGATCAATGCCATGCGGAGCTTTCGATTTAGCGGTTCGTTGATGCCAGCCACTGGATATCTCGATTCAGAGGATTCGAATTGGCACAAACTTGGGTGGCTGGGGACGAGTCTTCGAGCCCCCAGGTTGATGAATGCATCTGGGGGCTCGAAGACTCGTCCCCAGCCACCCCCGAATTGAATGAAGACACCAAAAAAGGGAGCGGAATGCTATCTCCGCCTGCACCTGAGGGTTAGCACTTAGAGCTGCTGCGTTTCCGCCCTGACTCGGTTCGTACGCCCTCACCACATTTGGAGATAGCATTCCGCTCCCTAAAAAGCGAACAGCCATTATGGCCGCTTTCGGCAAGGGGTCAAGCGACTCCGAGAAGGATTCTGGTCCACTTGAGGCTCAAGATCGCTTGACGGTGAAACACGACGCACTGGCAAAATCAGCGGCACAAACCTGATTGGAAAGTGACACTCTTAAGCCATCAGCGGATCGCGGCCGGCGGCTCGGCGGGCGTCGGATACTTGGCCGGAGTGGAAACTGACGTGGGTTGTCATGGCGATGTAGCAGCCGCCGACTGTGCCGAACATCTCGCCGAAGTCCTCGGGGGCGTGCGTGCTTCCTTTCAAGTCTTCTTCGCTTAGCGAGTCCAAATGTGCGACGACGTCGGCTCGGATTTGCTCCCATTTGGCGAACAATTCGTCCATTGAGGGATACTGGCTTCCGTCCGTTGTTGGTGTTGAGCCGATCGAGAACAGGCTCTCCAATTCAGGAAATCGATTCGGGCGACCGCCGACGAATTGATCGAATAGGATGCTCTCGGCAACGACCAGGTGACCAAGTACCCACAAGGGATGATTGCCGCCATTCGGTGTGGGTTGAGTCAGCGGCGCATCGGCCATGTCTTGAATCAATCCGGACGCCCAGCCCTTGCTGGCTTCCAACGACTGCTTGATGTAATCGAAAACAGACATTGTTGTTTCTCCTAGAGAGCGAGGACTTCGAGCGTTCAGGTCCGGTTGACGTGAACGACTAGTTACGTTACCTTTAAGTAACATATATAGGCCCGCCTGTCAACCCAGTGGCATGATATTCTTGCCAAGCCAAGTTTTCAGCTGTCCATGGAGCCTCGCTCACGCATCGGGTTACTATATCTCCTGCCCAAACTGACAAGAATTTCATGAACACATCCAGCCACAATGAACACTTGATACTTGACGTGAGTCAGCGGATCGAGATTGACGCTTCCAATACGATTGTGTTTGCAAACTTGCTTCGTCGACTCTCGACTGACAACAGCAGCCCGGGCAACACACCCATGCCAATGGTGCTGGAAGAGCGGCCTGGCGGTCGATGGTTTCGTGATCTTGGCAATGACCTTGGTCATTGATGGGGAACGGTCCAGGTCATCAAGCCGCCAACTCTGCTCGAGATTCATGGGCCATTGTTTATGTCGTATGCAGCGACCGGTCACGTTCAAATGAGGCTCACTGAAGACGGCGGCTCAATTGTCCTGACGGTTCGGCATCGAGCCATCGGCATGATCGAAGACGCGCATCGCGAAGGTTTGAATCATGGAGGGTCGCACTTGATGAATCACGTCAAAGGTGACTCCGAATCAAGGTAAATGCATGCCGCGAAACCTCAATCCCGTCTGGAAAGCGTTAGCAGATCCGACTCGCCGAGAGATACTTGATCTGCTGCGCGAAGGGCCTCGCCAAACGACCGAGATTGTTGAACAATTCCCCGCCCTTTCCCGATTTGGGGTCATGAAGCATTTGGACGTCTTGCGAGAAGCCGGGTTAGTCATCACGAAACGAGACGGAAGGCGACGTATCAATTCGCTAAATGCTGCTCCACTGCGAGAAATCCTGGAACGTTGGATTGGAAAGTACGAATCGATCTGGGCAAACACGCTGCACCCTGTCAAAGAAGATTCGGAATCGTAGTTCTTTGCGCCAAGCTTCGAAGTTAATGACCAGAAATCTCTGCGGTTGATTCATTAGAACAAACGTGCCCGACATTGCAGCCGATTGATGAGTGGACCGGTTGATCCGTTAGAAGATCACTTCGATTTCAACGGGCCGATGTAGGAAGTCGCTGCGACGATGTTGTCGTAGTACTTCCTCGTCTTCGTATTCCGACCGATGTGAAGGCCGACGTGGAGTGGTTGATGTCGCGGAGGCGGAGATTAGAGAAATCGGCGATCAGTTTGCCGTCGAGCCAACAGGCGATGCGACCGTCTCTCGAGCCAGGCTTGTTGAGTTTCACCATGATCTCGTGACAATACCAGCGATTCAGCTTGCGCACGATGTCCGGTCGCGATACGAAATTGGGACCGAAGTCGTTCTTCTTGCTTGAGTTGGGCAGCACCATTCCTGTTGGGAAGAATTTATCTCCCCAGCGATGTCGCTGCTCGGGATGGTAGATGTACAGGCCGTAGCGGCCTGCGTTGCCGACCTCGGGGAATTCGCGTTCGCGTGAGTTTTCGAAGCCGACGTGAAACTTGTTGCGACCGTTGGCGGGGATGCCCGGAGTTGCACGGCCGTTGGGATAATAGCTACCGGAAATGCCGCAGCCGTTGTGGCTTGAGCCGGTGACATCGAACTCGGCGTTGAACTTTGAGTAGTAACGCAAGAACAGCAGCTCTCGTTCTTGCTTTAGCTTTTTCGCGGTGACCAATGCCATTTCACGATTGCGTTTCGGGATGGTTAACTGCAAACGATTGCTTGCCCGAGTACACGTCCGACTTCGCGGTCGAGAGGCTGGCGCCACGGAAGCTCACGATGTCCCACCTTTTGGTCATCGCATTTGTGTCGGCGTGGCTCTCGAAGTCATCGGCCAGGATTACAGAGCGATCTTTTTCGATTCCCATATCGCCTGGATAATTTGCTGCCAATCCATTGTCTCCTTCAGGCAACTTTTCGTCCGCGGCATTGATTTGTTCAAGAATTGGTGTCGCCACACAAAACATGATTGCAATAGCAAGAGACCTTGAGTGAGACATCATCGCTTCCGTAGGAGTTTCATTTTGCGTTTGCAGGCATTCTGTCCAAGCGAGTGAGGCTTCTGGCGAAGTCCACTACGGGATCGTTGGATTCGATGTTGTCGGGCTAGCTTGTTTCGTTTAAAGATCGTAGTCATTCGCCTGTTGTACAGCAAAGAACTTGAATGTTCGTTGGAAGTGATTCTAATTGTGATGACTGTCGTCATGGCACAACCCACTGCAAATGAGCTGATAGTCAGCGGATGATTCACTCTGGTATAAGGCAAATAGGTCATGATCAAGCAACGATTTATTCTGATCGCTGTGATGACAATCGCTTTGTTGGGAGTCTCGTGTGCTGCTGACAACGCGAGTGCTCCAAGAGATGCATCGATTCAGGATACAATCAAGCACATTTGGACCGACGCGGAAGTTGGCTCGGACGAACGCTTTCGAGAATTGACCGGCCAGAAGGAAACATCACCGGTGTTTCCCAACGACATGCGCCAGTTCGTCGTCCAACGGCAGACGCGGACTTCTAATCGAGGCTGGTCGCGAGGAACAACACTTCGATATGTTGACGGATACGCGACGTGTTCTTGGTCGGGGATGATTGCAAATACTCTCGATTCGAATGACGCCAAACAGCATGCTCTAACAATATTGAAGAAGCTCGGCTATCGGGAGGTCGAGGAAGAGCAAATTCGTCTGAAGTTGGTGGAACGGCTCGCGCCGGATGACTACCGAGTCCAAAAGGCACGGTGGTTCGTCCGAAACGCTGGAGACACGCAACTAACGGCTGGCATTCGCGCATTGAGTTTCGTTGGAAGCTCGACCTACAAATCGGGACTCGACCTTCACATGTTTGCGAGTCGAGTTTGTCCCGATAAGTCACCTCAATTGGCGGATGTGCTCGAAGCATTGCCTGAATCTCGAGTGCCGTACCTCAAGAAGGACTTCTATCTGAACCTGCGTGACCAACCGGTTACTTCGTTTCGGAATGGAAGAGGAACTGCGATCTCGTTCGAGAAAGAGGTGAGCGCGAAGATCATTGCTGCTCTAAAGACCGACGCCTTCGTATACCGCGGCGAACGCGATCATCCTCGAGGCGGAACAACCAAGACATGGCTTCGCTACTCAGATACGACATACGCGCATATCAGGTTTATACCCGGCACGAAAGGAACTCGGTTTTACTGCCAGGAGCCTCAAAACAAGGGAGCTTCGAAGACTGGAAAGCCTCCACAGCGTCACCCAAGCCTGCTGATACCTCGGTCAAAACGGCCAGTGCTGGAATTAGATGAACTCACGTTCGCCGCCCCGTCGCTAAAACGACACGCTCGAACATTTCACACGATTGGCGAGCAGACTGCCAAGACAGGATGGTTCATCCAGCGCTACAAGGACAGCCGATTCTCCAACGCACCAACATTCACGGGCGAGTGGGCAACGACTCACGTTCGCAGTTCCTATGTACCGACGCGAGTGCTGCCGTATCAATCTTTGGCCATCACCTTGAAAGGGCCGGCGGTCGATGTTGGCCAGCCCGAGGAACTTGATGAGGTCTTGGTGGATGGTCGTCACGTACCAAAACAGGGCTGGGGATCATTAGTTCAATGCGAGGTACGTTTGAAAAAGGACTCAAAGCTACACCCAAGTTCAATTATCGTCGGGCAAGTCAATCCGAGGTCGTCGAATTACGAATTCGGTCGCTCGCTGGGTGACACCGTGTTCTACTTGCTTGGTGATTGGATCTCCGTTCAAGTTCGCCAAGGAAAGTTTGTGCGCTACACTTTCCGGACTCAAGCCGTGTCGCCACCGAAACTCGCTGCACCGCACGAACTCGACCAGCTTCGTCGCCTACAGGCAATCTATAAGTCACCCAAATCACTCCGTGATCTCATGCTGGCCGACGTGGCAACCTTGCGTCAACGCAGCCGTGATGAGATTACAAGATCAATAAATATCCAGATGACCGACGCAAGCAACGCTCGAAGCGATAACCCGCCGCGAAGGCGCGAGGTCATGAGTGTTGACAAGCTAATTCGCGGCAAGTTGCAACAAGAGGCTAACGCGGAATTGGATCGCCGAGAATCCGTCATCAAAGAACATTATAAGGCCATCCATCAATCAATCGTCGACGCGCTACCGATTGGCCATTTGCTAACCCAGCCCTAAGGAACGTGTTCGAAACAAATTCCCGATAGTAACCCGACGCGTTAGCGAGGGACGCTCACACGTGTTCGAAAGCAATGATTTTCGATTGAGAACACGTGTGAGCGTCCCTCGCTAACGCGTCGGGCTATCTTGATTCCAAATCGGGAAGTTGTTTTGGACACGATCCTAAGTCCCCGATCACGGTATCTTCCGCAGCGGATCCTGTGACTTGCCCAAAAATTGCGCGACATTGAATGAATGACGAGCAATCGCAAGGGATTCGGCACGTATATGTATCTTGGTGAATGCCGTTTACGCCTGGAATCGTAGGATTGAATCGAATTGCGCCAATCTGGCGAGTTAGGCACGCTGCTTGCTTCGTAATGCGCGGCGTCTCTCATTCACTTCAAGGATTGATCATGTCAACGATTGCAGCTTCACCGCCTACTTCGTCTCTTGATTCACGGGTTGAACCCGGTTCATTTGATCGAGATTTGCAGACCGCTCTACTCAAAATCCTCAAACGGTCCGGTTACACCGAGCTTTCTAGTGTGCATGTTGAGGTACACGAGGGCTACGTTCGACTGTCGGGAAAACTTCCCAGCTTCTATCTCAAGCAAGTTGCCCAATCATTGCTTCAACGTGTCGACGGCGTCGACTTGCTTCGAAGCGACATTGTCGTCGGCTAGAGCGATTTACCCTTTGGTGGTAGCCGGATACGGCCGAAGTCTGAAATAACGAAACTCGTTTTACGCCCAGCCGTAGGCGCCAGCGGCCAAGAAACGAAGTATGCCATTGAGTAATCTACGTTCTTGGTCGCCGGCGCCTTCGGCTGGGCGTTAAACGAAAGAGCCAGAACTTTCTATCAGACAGCAAAGGTCTTGGGGGCCGACCATTGTTTAACCCGTAGCCGCAAGCGAGGTGCACGACGGAAGACCTCGCCTGCGGCTACGGGTTAAACGACTCATTTCAGCCCAAGCAATGGCAAGCGAGCCATTCCTACTTCGACGGATTTTCGATTCGATAAAGATGGGTGTTGCTTCTTAGAAAGATGGCTGGCCCAGAGACAGCAGGCGATGCTTTGAACGTGCCGTCGAGTTGGTTTGTGGCGAGGGTCTTGTAGCCCGGTCCAGCGGCCAAGACCGTCATCTTGCCGTCTCGGTTCATGTAGTAGATGTTGCCATCGGCCTCTATCGGTGAGGCATCGTAATTGCCGCCAAGACGTTGGCGCCAGTGCTCTTCGCCGGTAAGTGCGTTCAGGCAAGTGGCGACTCCGCCGTTGTCGATCACGTACATTTGCTTGCCGACCAGAATTGGCGAGGGCACGTGGGCGATGCCGTCGGAGCATTGCCAGGCGACTTGATTGGCTTTCAATTGACCGCTTCCCGGTTTGACAGCAAAGACACAAAATCTGTCTTGAGCGACGGAACCGACAACATAGAACATACCGTTGCCATACGAAGGTCGACCGACTTGTGAGAAGCCGGTGTAAGGCATCCACCAGACTTCTCGACCGGACTTGAGGTCATAAGCGGCTACGTGATCAGCACCGCTGCTGACCAATTGGGGGACTCCGTTTACGGCGTGGATCAAGGGAGTCGAATAGGCCATCTTCGCGAGTCTAGCTCGGATTGAACCGGCTTTGAAGCGTTTGGCCGCTCGCTCCAAGTGGGCTCGCTTTTGATTCCAGATCGTGTCACCCGTGCTCTTATCCATGGCAATCAGGAATTGATGATCCGTGCCATCGCAGGTGAGAATCAACAGATCGTTGTGCAAAATCGGCGAACTGGCGGCACCTTGAAATGCTTCATAGCGAAGTTCGGTGTTCTTCCAGACGACCTCTCCAGCGGCGTTCAAACACGCCGTGCCTCTCGGACCGAAATGAACATAGACGTGCTCCCCGTCAAGAACCGGCGTTGGCGAAGCAAATCCATTCTGCGGATGGCGGCGTCCGGCTTCTTTCGGCGTGAATAATTCGACGTTGTGCAATTGCTTGCCATCGCGTTTGTCGAAACACAAGGCTCGCAGCGACTTGCCGCCGTTCTCAGAACACGTCATCCAAATCTGATTGCCCGAGATCACCGGGGACGACCAGCCCTCGCCAGGAACGGGAACTTTCCACGAAACATTCTTCGTCTCGCTCCATTCGATAGGGAGCCCCTTCGCATCCGAGTGCCCTTGCCCATCTGGACCACGAAACTGAGGCCAGTCGCTGGCATTTGCTATGGTCGAAAACGCCAAGGCTGCCAAAACGACCAAGGCAAGTGGGGATGTCCGCGTCAGCATGTCCGCTACCTCTCAAGTTATGAAACTGAAAGGCTAGATTATTTACAATGACGCGGCGATCGACAAGTTCTCGGTGCTGTTGGCTTATCTCAATTCGATCTCACGTACTCTCAAAACTCGCGAACTTCGGCGAACTCGGAGGTATCAAATCGCTTGCCGGGCCAAACGGGTTGCCGCTTTGCTGGCATTGTTGATCCGCACGAGTTACTTCTCAGAGTGTCTTCAGCAGTGGGGAGGCCTAATCTTGCAGCGAAGTGCAGGTCGCGACCGAAGAGCCAATTGGTTGGGAGAGAATAGAGCTGGAAGCTGTCTTCCCATTCATCAATGCTCAACTTCAGATCATCGAACGCCCGCATCCATTCTTGCCGACTCCAATAATTGTATGGCAAGGCGACGCCGTGATGAGCGTTGCCCACCCAATCCATAAACCGCAAAGTCGTGTGCGCCAAGAAGCCGTTTCGAAGGTGATCTTTTAAAACGACTGCTTGCCGTGCTACTCGACATGCTTCCTGAAGCAGCACGTTTGGGTCTTCGGTGTGATGTAGGACATCGACGAACATGACAACGTCGACGCTATTGTCTTCGAGCGAGATATTGATCCCGTCAAATTCTTGGATGGGAATGTAGATCTTCGGCCTCATCAAGACATCGATGCCTTGCAATTGAAGATCATCACGTTGTCGCATGATTTGGCTGGCGAGAAATCCGTCTCCACAGCCAACATCCAAGATGCTGGCATCACGAGGCAGCAGTGCGCTAAGTTGGCTGCAAAGGACGCTGGCTCGGCGTTCGGCCACGAATCGTTCTCGGAGGCCGCCGACTATGTTTATGATCATAAAAACACTATTTCCCTGAAGAGCCCTTCTCGCGTGATTTCATGTCCGACTTGGCAATGACATCGTCGCCAGGAGATTTGTAGACCTCCATTTTCCTACCTGCGTATTGATACTCGCGGTGTAATTGCCAGTTCGTCTTGCTGCGAAACTCGTCGGCCATCTCCCAATCTGGGGAAAGTATGAAGATGCTCGCTTCCAACTCTCGTAGCTTGTCATGGAGAGCATTGACATCGGGCTGGTCGCTTGCGCCCAAATAAGGCGAGTTCAAGTGAAATGCGATCGCCATGCCCTGGTAACGCAAATCCGTACTGGCAGCCACAGGACCATTGAGGTCAGTCCCCGCCATTTCTTTCGCCACGCGTCTCAGTTCCCCTTGGACCAAGACGTCTTGGTAACCCCGGCCGTGAAAACATTTTCTGACGCGATCGACCGCGGGCTCAAGGAATGAAATCACCACCAGAGATGTTGCGAGCCAAAGTTGCCACGAGGGCAATCGGCGAAATCGAAACCACTCGCGAATCGCCTCAAAAGCCACTCCGAAAGTGACAACGCACAGAAATGGCCAGAAAAATGTCTCGATATAGCGAGCCACATAAGCCACCATCAAAAAACCGCCGCCGTAGATGCCAGCAGTCATCAACGTCCAGAAGTAGCGAAACGAGGCTTCCTGATCGTTGCGCTGCATGGTAATCAGCGGCACAACACACAAAGACATCATTGAAAGACTGAATGCATCAAACGTTGACAGATCCGCAATGAATCTCTTCGCAGTTCCCAACGTAAGCTTGATTTGGTGAATCAGATTGTCGGTACTCTCAAATGGAGACCATAAGAGATAGTCCTGCGTCTCTGGCACCTCGGCGGCCATGATTCTACCTGGTAGCGGTCGTTGAAGCCTTGAGTACGGAGAGTAATAGCGTTCTTGATTCCCGGGCCCAACGATCGCGTGAGCAATTGGTCCGACGGTCGAGATTGTCAGTTTCTCGTACTTCCAACTCAAAGTGCCAACCCATAGCCCTGCAATCAGCGCGAAACCGGCCATCCCTGCACACCAAGATTTCGCCGCCAGAGAAAGTCGAGATTCCTCGCGTTCGACCCACCAACGCAAAGCAATCGATGCCGTGAAATGGGCCAAGAAGAACGGAAAGGCATACGATTTAGCTAGATAACAGATGCCGCCGATTATGCCGATGCGAAACGCACGTTTGGGCGACTTGACCAATTCTTCTTCAATTGCATGCCCCAAGTACACGAATACGCAGGCCGTGAGCAAGATGTCAGGCGTGATGATGTGACAGCACCAATAGGTCGAGAACAGTGCAATCAGGCTAGTAGAAATGACTTTGGATCGAATGGAAGACACGGGAAACATGCGATGCAGGAGGAACCACGAGGCCAACACAAGCAGGAAGCCAGTGATCGCAACGGTAACTCGAGCAGCTATCAGTTGATCGAAGCCTGCGGCAAGCCAAGGGACGATGAGCCACGAGATCAACGGACTCCAATAGCCTGAGATCGAATCAACAAAGCGTCCTTCCGTGATGTAAAGTCCATTGCGGATGTAAGAGATCGCATCGCCATTTAACTGATCTTGTAACGACACAGCGCATGGAATGACGCAGCCAACATAGATCAGCAAAGGAATGAAAACCGCAAGATGTCGTGATCGACTTGATTGCACAACGCGCGCTCCGCCACGCAAGAGAGAGAGAATTTCGCACGGAAAAGAAGAGGCAATCAACATTCCCTGGCGACAGCATGTTTCCTCAGATCAAGATCGCTATCAACGTGAGGGGAATGGTTGTCGGATCGGAGCGATTAGTTGTGTTCTTTCGACAAGAAACCCAATCACATTGTCTTGTATTGTTTAAGAATGGAACAACGAAGGCGCGCGTGATAGCTCGAAAACCAACCAGCATGTATCGCGCATTGAACGCAAACCAGTGCAGGTGTAAGGTGTAAGCAACATTTTACAGTTTTTTAAAAACTAAGAAAACCTGGCTGTGTTGGTAGACAGAAATTCGCGTATCGAGACTGAAGCTTCTCGATTGTTGCAAAAACGCCATAAGGCATTCAACAACAATGCATTATGACCCACGCACTCCCCAAGGAGCCTAAAGGAACGCAATTCAGCCATTCTCAATATAGGAAGAATAGGAAGATAGCAGAGAATGGCTATCATAGCCGTTTGCGTTTTTTTTCGAAAATCGCAATCTAGTAAATCCCAGTCACTACTGCACTTTACGTCGATCTATTAAAATTCCGCAAATCTTCAGAAAACGGGGCATCTTGACAAATTTCGCGTCCGATTTATATTTGCAGTCCCACTTCTGAATCGCAAGATATTGGGCCTTTGTTCTGGCCAACCCCTACCCATAGTGGTAGACGACGGTTTTCTTTCTTTTTCCGTTAGTACAATCCAACAGGGATGTTGCGCGCGCTGCTCAGGCTCTCTACATCCCTGGCATTCACATCTTTCTTTCAGACTTGGGACAGGGAATTCATAGGAGTTTTTAGGATCGAAGGAGTGCATGATGCACCAATCAAATGGAGTTGTGGATCAAACCACACGGAGTGCGGCAGCAACGCAAGTCCCCGAGGGTTACCCAAGCGGAAACGGTTCGATGGCGTCCGAAATCGCTCCCATGCAGGTCGAACTCTCATTCTGCCCGGCTGAGACCGATCCCTTTGATACGGTCGAGTGGGAGCCGCGGACAGCTCACATCAAGGATGAAAACGGCGGCATTCTGTTTGAGCAAAAGGATTGCGAGATCCCCGTTGACTGGAGTCCGCTCGCAACCAATGTCGTGGTTAGCAAGTACTTCTATGGCGAACACGGAACGGCCGAACGCGAAACCAGCGTGCGCCAAGTCATCCATCGTGTAGCCCGGACTGTGGCCGATTGGGGCATTGAAGATGGCTACTTTGCTTCGCGCGAGGACGGCGAGAACTTTTACAAGGACTTGGCTTGGTTGTGCTTGCACCAGCACGGTTCGTTCAACTCTCCAGTTTGGTTCAACGTGGGGCTCTATCACCGATACGGCGTGAAAGGATCTCGAGGCAACTATCGCTGGGACTTAGAGACACGTTCGATCCGTCGACCGGAGACGCCCTACGAATTTCCACAAGCTTCGGCGTGCTTCATTCAGTCCGTCGAAGACAACATGGAAGACATCATGCGATTGGCTCGCAGTGAGGCCATGTTGTTCAAATTCGGTTCGGGCACGGGTACCGACCTATCGACGATCCGCAGTTCAAAAGAGAAGCTCTCGGGCGGCGGCGTTCCCTCAGGTCCTCTGTCGTTTATGCGAGTCTACGACCAAATCGCCGCCGTGGTGAAGTCGGGCGGAAAGACCCGTCGTGCGGCGAAAATGCAGAGTATCAAGGACTGGCATCCGGACGTCTTGGAATTCATCCAAGCCAAGTCGAAGGAAGAGAAGAAGGCCCGCGTCTTAATTGATAGTGGCGAGTACGAATCGAACTTCAACGGCGAAGCGTACAGCTCGATCATGTTCCAAAACGCGAATCTTTCCGTCCGCGTCAGTGACGAGTTCATGGAATCCGTCATGGAAGATCGCGACTGGAAGACTCGCTGGGTCACCGATCCGATGCAAGGCGGCCCGTCTTATAAGTCTCGCGAAGTGATGAGAGAAATCGCCGAGGGAACTTGGTACTGCGGCGATCCGGGACTGCAATACGAGTCGACGATCAACGACTGGCACACTTGCCCGAACAGCGGTCGTATCAACGCTTCCAACCCGTGCTCTGAGTACATGTTCTTGGACGACACGGCGTGCAACTTGGCCAGTATCAACTTGCGAAAGTTCCATTTGGAAGACGGCAGCTTCGATGTGGCTCGGTTCCGCCGAGCGGCCTCGATTTACATCACCGCTCAGGAAATCCTGGTCGACCACGCCAGTTATCCGACACCAGCAATTGCCGAAAACAGCCACTTGTATCGGCCGCTGGGGCTCGGTTATGCCAACTTGGGCAGCCTGTTGATGTCGATGGGAATTCCTTACGACAGCGACGCTGGCCGCGGAATCTGCGGTGCGATGACCGCAATGTTGAACGGCCAGGCGTATCTCACTTCCAGCCGCATTGCTAGCTACCAAGGTCCGTTTGCCGGTTATCGTGAGAACGAGCAACCCATGCTGCGAGTCATGGAGAAGCACCGCGAAGCCGCTGGCAAGATCGATCCGGCATGTCCCGAGTACTTGCGGCAGGCCGCCCAACAAGTGTGGGACGAGTGTGTGGAATCCGGCAAGCAATTCGGTTACCGCAATGCTCAAGCCACCGTGTTGGCTCCAACCGGCACGATTGCCTTCATGATGGATTGCGATACGACCGGTATTGAACCCGATATCGCCTTGGTCAAGTACAAGCAGCTGGCCGGCGGCGGCATGATGAAAATCGTCAACCGCACCGTGCCGTTGGCCTTGAAGACGCTTGGCTACGACGACCCAAGTGTTGCTCGTATCGTAGATTACATCAACGAGAACGAGACCGTCGAAGGGGCCGAGGACCTGAAAACCGAGCACTTGCCGGTCTTCGACTGTGCCTTCAAACCGGCCAATGGGACTCGCTCGATCAGCTGGCGAGCTCACATCGGAATGATGGGAGCAGCCCAACCGTTCCTGTCTGGTGCGATCTCAAAGACGGTCAACATGCCGGAAGACTCGACCGTCGAGGATATCGAGAAAGCGTATATCGAGGGTTGGAAGCTGGGCCTGAAGGCACTGGCAATTTACCGTGACGGCTCGAAGCAAAGTCAGCCGTTGGCAACCTCGAAAGAGGGTGATCGAGACAAGTCTGATGAAGCCGTTATCGGCCCCGTTCGACGTCGATTGCCGGCGACTCGTCAGTCCATTACGCACAAGTTCTCCGTGGGTGGCCACGACGGTTACATCACGGTGGGGTTGTTCGAAGACGGCACACCGGGTGAGCTGTTTATCGTGATGGCCAAAGAAGGCAGCACAATTGGTGGCTTGATGGATGTGATCGGAACGTTGACCTCAATGGGACTTCAATACGGCGTGCCGTTGCAAGTCTTCGTCGACAAGTTTTCGCACTCTCGATTCGAGCCATCTGGTTGGACTAGCAATCCCGACATCCCGAATGCGAAAAGTGTCCCGGATTACATCTTCCGATGGCTTGGCATGCAGTTCATTGCTGGTTATCGTGAGGCCAATGCTCCGAATCGCGGCGAAGGCGATGACACGCCAAGCCAAACGTTGACAGCTACGGAGATGAAAACCGAGCTAATGACGTTGATTGAGAGCCATGTTCCACCACAAGTAACACCTGACGTGTTGGCTGATGACGGCAATCGAAGCGAGCAGTTCGCTCGATTCCAATCCGATGCACCAGCCTGCGACAATTGCGGAGCGATCACCGTTCGAAACGGCAACTGCTACTTATGCCATAACTGTGGAAACAGCATGGGATGCAGCTGACGGATTAGCAAACTCTCTTGCTATCGCACCCCGGTCACGGATGGGCCGGGGTGTTTTTTATGCGCTGTTAACAAGCTAATCTTGTGCTGGAGTACAGGCTTTCTCCGCCACCAAATACCAAGCATCGCCCCATCCGAGGCGCCGAAGGCTTGACTCCAACGTCCTGATTTCAGCGGTTACTCGCCAAGTCGCTCTTCGGCCGTGCTCTTTCTTAAGTAGAACGGTTGCAGCTCCCAGTAGTCGGCCACATCTCCAGCATCGCGCATCTTTTCTCCAATGGAGACCACGTTGGCAGCACGGGGCTCCTGGAATTCTGCTGTCAAAACGGGGCATCCAGACAGCTGATCTTCCACCTTCGGAAGACACGGACCAGTGATCGCAAACCCTTGCTGAATTTGGAGTTGCCGCTGTCGCTCACACCAAGCCTGTGTATCCTCGATGCGGATTTCTTGCTGCTGCCGCCATTCCCCTTCCGCCTCGCGAAGATAGTTGCCAACAAAGATTCCACTACGTTGAGCGTCGTTGACAACGGCGACTTCGTCAACCTCTTCAGGGCAACCGACGGCAATCGCCAAGAACGTGTCGACGGCAACAACTTGGCAATCTAAGGCATACGCCAAAGTCTTCGCGAAGACGACTCCAACCCGCAATCCGGTAAAGCTTCCCGGACCAATGCTGACTGCGATCAAGTCGCAGTCACTCTTTGAGAGGGAACATTCAGACACCAACTCGTCCGCTTGAGAAACCAGAGCTTGGGCATGTCGCTGCGATCCACTTTGGAGTGAACGAGTCACTACCGAGCCGTCGCACGACAACGCAATCTCACCTTGGCGAGTTGATGTTTCGATCCCGAGTGCAAACTGTGACATAACAACAGTATAAACGTTTGATCCGAACGTATCAGAGCGAACAGAAGAACTGATCAAGGAGGCAGCTTGCCAAAGCGAACACAAGCTTCATAACAGCTCGGTGAGACTTATTAAATGAGACAAGTTCGCAAGTGCCCCACGATATTTTCCGAGCGACATTGGGGCGACCTGTAACACAAAACGCCCAGGCTGTCCAACAACCTGGGCGTTTTGGAGCCAACGTGTTGGGATCAACAACACGTTGGCTCCGAACTCTTTCTTTTCTCTCAAAGGTCAACCTAGGGATCAACCAGTCAGCCCGACGCTCAAAGCCGGGGGGAGCGGCTTGAGCTTCAGGTGTCAGCTACCCTTGAGGGCGATGAACTATAACGCAGGATTCGTGCCGTACATTGAGATTTTGCGCGAAAATCCGCAAATCGTCACTTCATAGAAGATCAGATACACTCAGAAAAATGTGAAGATTCCGTGTGATCGATTTAATCGGAACTTTGAACAGAATGCAGCATCAGAAGTGGCTGCATTCTGCACTTGATGGGCATTTTAGAGCCATTTTTCGACCATTAAATTCGGTCGGAATTGGCTCCAAAACAGCAGCAAACGCAACAGAATACTGCGAATGCTCGCAAAGACCGCCAATCAAATCGTTGCGCCAAGCACATCGATGAACTCGGCAGCGATATCCCGATTGTGAACGCGGTTGAAGGCTCTCCACCCGGGTACAGCGTTGACCTCGATCACGAAAGGGGCTCCGGTTTGATCGTAGAGGATGTCAACGCCCGCAAAAAACGCCCCTGTGGCCTTCGCAGCCGCCAACGCGAGTGAAACCTCGTCCTGTGTCTCTTGGTGCTTCTCAGCGGCTCCTGTGCGAGACACGTTGGTGCGGAAGTCGTCGGTGGCTCGGCGTAGCATGCTGCCGATGACATCGCCGTTCAAAACCAGGACGCGGATGTCGAAGCCGCCATGGTTGATGAACTCTTGCAGATACAAAACACAATCGATCCGCTCAAGCGTCCGGAATGTTCTCAGGGCGAGATCAAGATCCGATACTCGGACGATGCCACGTCCCTCGGCTCCGAACAATGGCTTGACAAGAATATCTCCACCCAACTGATCAAATGCTTCCATGGCATCTTCGGCTGACTCACACACAAACGTTTTTGGAACTGGCAATTTGTACAATTGTAATTTTGATGTCGTGAGATATTTGTCTACTGCACACTCGATCGACTTTGCCGAGTTGACGACGCGCGTTCCCAATCGCTCGAGTGCGTGCAGCGCATCCATTCGATAGACGACTTGCTCAAGCGAGCCCGGTGGCATTGTTCGCACGATCATAGCATCGCATGAATTCAGGATTGCATTCGCGCTTTGCACTCGCTGTGCGTCGCTGCTGATCGTTGTCTTCAACAGCCGAAAGTCGATTCGCTCAAGAGCGTGCCCGCTGGCTTTTGCGGCCCGCGCCAAGTCGTCGCAGTACCAGCTACCCTCATTCCCTAAAACACGAAATTGCAAAGAGTTACACCTTCAGGCCGTTATCTGTGAAAGTCTTGTCCAACCCATAAAACCGGAAAGGTTTAACACTGGCTAAGAACTGGCCGATAACAAGAATTGGACAATTCGTTTCTCATATTCCGACCGATTATTATGGCCGATCAGATACCGCTCCTCGCCGACACTGACGAGTTCACCAAGTACGGCTTTGGTGACTTCACATTCTTGCAACGTACGTTTGTGGACGTTTGGAAGGCGACAGAAGTCTCGACGAGCCGCTCCGTCATTTTGAAGTGTGTCGTCGAGACTGACGAGAATCAAGCGGCTCAGCAATTGTTGTGTCACGAACAAAACGTGTTGTCACTTGTCGACGGCAATCGATTCCCAACACGAATCGAACTCGATGAACAATGCAGCTTCCGCGCGTTCGCAATCTCGGGCATGCCGCTTTTGAAGCGAATCAAAACTCGTGGCCCGCTTGGATTGGCCACCGCAATCATGGCGTTGCGTCAATGCCTTGAGATGCTCAAGCAGCTCGAATCAGCGGGTTTTTCACACGGCTCGATAAGCCCTGATAGCATCTGGATCACCGATGGCGGCACGATTCAGATCGCACACTTGGAATCAGCGACTCTCATTTCTGAGCCAGCAGCTATGTCAGCAATAGCCAATGATCGACCAAATTGGCTGGCGCCGGGCTGCTTTAGTGGCAACACGAGCCCTCAAGAAGCCGACCTATTCTCGGTGGGCGTGCTATTCCTAGAGATGCTGGGCATTTCCACCAAGCCTTCCGACCTTCTACCTGGAATCGCTCTCGTTCGGCGCGGCGAAGTCTCAGAGCACATCGCTGCTGCTAGGCTATCAACTGAGCTCGCCGATTATGTCGACCAGCTGCTGACACCAACAAACGACGAGGTCAACTTCGATGCGTTGATCCGCCAACTGATTGAAATTGAGTTGGATACAATGACAGTCCGATTTCAAGTTGCCGCCTAAGTCTCGTCAACGGGTTTCATGATCTCGCGCAACATTGACGTGGCGTAGACTCCCTTTCGAAGAGCAAACGTCAGCTTCAAGCCATTGTCGACTTCCACGACGTTCAGGTCTTGCGGCCACTCTAACATCGGCCGCCGAGAACCACGCGTCAACTTTGGGAAGCTCCGGAACTGTTCAACGCATAGTCCGAATCGTTCGAGGACTTCGGCTTCGAAACGCTGCGGTTGATCTTGGGGAGCTCGCATCTTCGGCCCAAACATCGATCCAGTCAGCGTTGTCTCCCGCCCATCAAAACGTGACTGCTCGGCATCCACGTCTTCAACAACGAAACCCCCGCCGCTGGTGCGAAGTTGCATGACGTCGCCTTGCATGACTTGGTGCATGAGACCTTGCTGGATGCGACATGCCAGCACTTGATTAAACAGCAGCGATTGTGCTGCTGAGGGAGCCAGCCGAAGCTGGCGACGGTCGAGCCGTGACCTTTTGTTTTTGGGAGAATTGAGCAATTCGAGCCCCCGCTTGACAGTGCCGCCACCTCGCCCGAACCTCTGAATCCCAAAGTAGTTAGGGAACCCAAGAATGCGAATATCGTCCACAATCCGCGTGCACTGCTGAAACGCCCCATTCGCAACATCTCGGATCGTGACTTCGAATCGGTTGCCAGCTAGATGCCCCGATTTGAGTTTATTGCCGTGCGGAATAGCGTCGAGAATTCGAATCGAATCCGTGTCGACGGCAGCCAGTTTTTCGTGGCAAGCAGTGGGCACAGAGACAAACTGTGTGGTCCGTGCCACTCGATCCTTTTGGCCAGCGAGCCCAATGTCTCGCTGCGGAATCCCCAACGAACTTGATAAGTGGCGAAGTAAACGATCATTGTCGACATCGACTTTTTCGAGCCATAGAAACAAGTGTTCGCCGTCGCCACACGGTTGGTAAACGGGAATTTCTTCGACAATGAAGTCTTCAGGGCCCTGCTTGATGCGGCCACCGATACCAGCAAGCTCGCTGGTGAGAAACGGGCCAAGCAAACATTTCGGCAGGTCAATGGAGGGAACGCGTTCGAGGTCACTCATCCGAAGGACTCGCTGAATCCTCGTCGTCATCGAACTCGTGGGATTCTCGTAGTTTTCGGGTAAGCCATCGTCCCCATGTCACATAGTGCAAGACGCCAACAAAAACGAACCCGCAGAATACCAGCAAGATCGCTGCGATCTGTGGCATGACCAGAGCACTAATCCCGATCATGCACAGCGAGACGAACAGGACACCGACCAGTGCGACCAATGTGCTTGCGTTTCGTTGGTCACGTTGGCTCATGTTGACTCCAGCAACTCGCGAAGCTTTTGGTCTCGATATGCATAACTGTCGATTAGTGAAGCGCGAATCTTAGCCTCGGTCATGACGAAGCCCGCCAGCCCACCTGGTGGAGAAAACTCGATATGCTCGGTGATCGTAATCGTCTCGTCGCCGTTGTTAGCGATTGAAGTCTCGCGGGTCCACTTCGGTAGCGGCCCCTTGGTTTGAACCTCTGTGATTCGGCTTGGTTTGTCAAACTCCTGAATGTCATGAGCAAGATCGTAGGTCATCCCGTAAACACTTGCCTTCGCTCTTATTGAGAGGCCTGCTGACAACACCTCCGGTGCATCCACGAATTGAAGCGCGGAATCAGGCGGCGTTAACCGCGAAATGTTTTCCGGCCGCGCCAGGAAATCGAAGGCCTTTTCGGCACTGCACTTGAGCGTGATCGAGGATTCAAAAACGGCCATAGTTTGTTAAACTGCCACTATAACAGGAGTTACGTGAAGCCGGCGTAAGTGAGGAAGACTCCACCACCGGCTGATTCCCTTCGACGCTCATTGATGATAGTCCCACCGTATGAGATTCTCTATCGACCTGCTGAAGAAATGCCGCTTCATCGCCGGGCCGACCGCCTGCGGGAAATCGGACGTGGCCCTCGAATTGGCTGAGCAGATGAAGGCTGAAATCGTCTCGATGGACTCAATGGCCATCTATCGAGAAATGGACATCGGCACGGCAAAACCTTCTCTCGAGATGCAGGAGCGCGTGCCTCATCACTTGATCGACGTCTGCGATCCCAGCCACGAGTTCTCAGTCAACGACTATGTTGAAGCCGCCGAAGTCGCTGCGAGAGAAATTATTGGTCGCGAGGGAACTCCACTTTTCGTCGGCGGCACGGGCCTCTACTTGCGAAGTCTGTTGAGAGGTGTCTTCGAGGGCCCTGGAGCAGATTGGGAATACCGACAAGAGCTGGCGTCGATGGCGCGAGAACATGGGGCAGCGGCGCTTCACGATTTGCTGCGCGAGGTCGACCCTGAATCGGCCGAGCGGTTGCATCCCAATGATGAGCGGCGAGTGACTCGGGCGCTGGAAGTTTTCAAGATCACCCGGCAGCCTGTCTCGGCGATGCAAACCGAGGAACCCTTACCAGAAGAATATCGGCCACGCTGTATTTGGCTGTCGCCTCCACGCGAATGGTTGTATGAGAGAGTCAATCACCGAGTCGACTTGATGATGGAAGCCGGCTTGATCGAAGAAGTCCGTGGATTGCTAGACCGCGAGCCGCCACTAGGGCGAACTGCTCGACAAGGGCTGGGTTACAAGGAAATCATCGAGTGCCTTGAAAGAGAGATTTCTGAAGCTGAAGCCATCGAAAAGATCAAGACACGGACGCGTCAATTCGCCAAGCGGCAGCATACATGGTTTCGTAACCTTATTGAGTGCCAAGAAGTTACGATTACTGGCGAGGAGTCGGCTGGAGAACTTGTTGAGCGTGTGACGGGCGAATTGCAGGAGGCGTAGAAGCCGCTTACCGGGACTTCAGTGTCCGCTGAAGTATTGAGTGCAAAGAGCCAACTGTTGCTGTGTGCGTCTTGTCGCTGGCGACGTTTTGCGTCTCGAGTCGATCGTTGGCGTGGTCGTATAGTTCCCGTGACTCGACATCTCCCGTCTTGAAATTCCGCCACTCCGGTGTATCGATAACGCTTTGTTCGAATCGAGTAACCCATTGCTTGCGGCAACTTTCCCCGCAGATAATTCGGTCGCGACGTCTGCGTCAACGCCGCCTCGCGAAGAGTGGTCTGCGGATTCTTCAAGACAGTAACCAGTGACTTTCCTTCCACTGTTCTTGGAGTTTCAAGACCACACAGAGCCGTCAGGGTTGGATACAGATCGAGCAATTCTACCAGTGCCTGCGTTCGTTGAGAGGGCTTGTGTTGAGGCGTCGAAATGATCAAAGGCACGTGTGCGTCGAGCTCGAACACTGTCGTTTTACGTCTCAATCCATGCTCGCCGAGATGTAATCCGTGGTCCGACCAAAAGACAATGACGGTGTCGTCTCTGAGCTTCAAACGGTCAACTTCTGCCAACACACGGCCGACTTGAGCGTCCAAATAGCTGATAGCGGCCAAGTGCCCATGGTGCATTTCTCGGAGATCTGCTTCGGTGCCACGAAATCGGTCTTTTGTCAGTGCGATTGCTGGCACATCTGTTATCCGTCGAGCTGAGCGACGATGATGGTCGGCCATTGCCACCGTTGTCATTATCGCCACAACGATTGATGGAGTTGACTCAAGAGTTGTTGTTGAAGTGGCTAAAGGGACTCTCGCAGCTGCAGCCGACGTTGTTCATCGTCGAAGATTTACATTGGAGCGACGCGTCGACTCAGGGTTTGTTGACCCAAATGGTCGATTCATTCTCGTCAGGCCAGCTGATGTCGCTGCTTACGTTTCGGCCAGAGTTTGAAACGCCTTGGGCTAGTTCACCGCATCAAACTCAGATCGCTTTGAATCGCTTGCCGAAGCGGCAAATGACCAAAATGATTCACGAGAGGACTGGCCGCAAGGACATACCGGAAGCACTGATAAATCAATTGATCGAGCGAACGGACGGTATTCTCCGTGTCAGTCAGCCCGATACTCTCGAGTCTGCGGAAGAACAATTCATGAAGGCCATCGAAGTCGCGCAATCACAAGAGGCTCGCTCCTGGGAGTTGCGCGCCGCGACGAGTCTCGCGAAACTGTTACAGTCGACCGGGCGCACCGATGAAGCTCGATCGAAACTGCAGCCTGTTTATGACTGGTTTACAGAAGGATTGGATACTGAAGACCTAGTCGAGGCTCGCGAGTTCTTGAGCAAGCTAAGCTAGTTACCACGTCCGCTCGATGAAGGTTGTGTCGACTTCGCCGTCGATGAATGCGGAGTGATTCATGATCTTCTTGGCTAGCGGAATTGTTGTCTTGATGCCTTCGACAACGAACTCGTCCAACGCGCGTCGCATACAAGCGATCGTTTGCGTACGGCTCGGGCGGTGAATAATCAGTTTGCCAATCAGCGAATCGTAGTTCGGCGGAACTCGATAGCCCTCGTGAACGTGCGAGTCGAAACGCACACCGGGACCACCGGCCGTGCGGAGTTTGGTGATTTTTCCTGGCGAGCCGCGGAAGTCGTTTTCAGGATCTTCGGCGTTAACGCGGACTTCGATGGCCGACCCATTGCAAGGAATCTCGTCCTGCGTCATGGGCAACTTGTCACCAGCAGCAACACGAATCTGCTGCTCGATCAAGTCGATGCCAGTGATCATCTCAGTCACGGGATGTTCGACCTGGATGCGAGCATTGACCTCGATGAAGTAGTAGTTGTTCTCGCGATCGACGATGAACTCGACGGTACCGGCATTGGTATAGCCTGCGGTTTGCACCAGTCGCACGGCAGCTCCACAGATGTCTTCTCGGACATCTTGCGGCAAGTGCGGCGCGGGTGCTTCCTCGACGACCTTTTGGTGCTTGCGCTGCATGGTGCAGTCGCGTTCCCAGAGGTGGACGCAGTTGCCGTGATGGTCGGCGAGAATCTGCACTTCGATGTGTCGCGGGTTGTCGATGTATTTCTCGAGATAGACGCCCGCGTTCTTAAAGGCCTTTTCAGCCTCAGCGGCCGCTGATTTGAGGCCCGCTTTCAAGGACTTGTCGTTTCGGGCAACCCTCATTCCCTTTCCACCGCCACCAGCCGTTGCCTTAATTAAGACCGGGTAACCGATTTCAGACGCGACTTTCAGCGCTTCGTCTTCATTCTCAATCAAGCCATCGCTACCGGGCACGACGCTAACGTTAGCGTTCATCGCAATTTCTCGGGCCGAAACTTTGTCGCCCAATTGAGCCATCGCTTCGTGTGGCGGACCAATGAACTCGATATTGCAGCTTCGGCAAACCTCGGCAAAGTGAGCGTTTTCGGCCAGAAAACCGTATCCGGGATGAATGGCTTGAACGTTGCCGATCTCCG
>PBMZ01000076.1 GCA_002722955.1 Planctomycetaceae bacterium
AGAGAAGCCAGATTTCAAACTACTGCCTTTGTTGGTGAGTTCAGAGCAACGCCACAGCAAAAATTACCCAACCACTTCAACAGTTCCACTGTCCACCTTTTCTGGGCAATACCATTCCACAGGAGACGGGCCGATGAGACAACGATGGGTTGGATTGGCAATGTTGGCGGTCTTGCTGATGCCGTCAGTAAGTTCTGCGTTAGTGATCACTCACAACAGCGGCATTTGGCCAAAGAATTGGAGCCATTTCGGAAGTCCGCGCGAACGATCGATGCCGGGACCGGAGTCCAGCAACACATATACGAGGTCCCTATCAAAGACCGAGAGATCTTCGAGAAACTTTGGCCCGTTGTAGTGAAGGTAAGGACACCGGGCGGACGTCTCACACTGTTTCGGCCCGAGTCCGCTGCTCACAAGCATTGGGGCAGCTTGCTTAGCCACAAAAAACCGGTCATCCGAATCCATGGACCGTCGGGCGGAATCTCGGTCCTGCCATCGCTGAATCTGGACGTCGGCAAATCCATCGGCCAAGCAAATCTGTCCCGAACCCGATGTGTTTAACTGTGAGACTTGCAAGCAAGTCGACCGGAAGGCTCAGTCAAAGTCGGACGACAAAAAGAGTGGCACGAGCGACGAGGATGAGAAGTCGAATGCTCAAGGTCATATTGTCTATCAGTACAAGCCTCGCTCACCAGGCAACTTTGTTCGCCACGGAGATGCTACGGTCGATGAGGATAGCGGTTACCTGCATCTTGAGAATGGCTCGATTGAACTATCCGAATCGGTTGCTGATGAGTTTTATCGCAAGCTTGTGGCAAAACAGGTTTTTAGCATCGAGTTGGTTTTCCGAGCCTTTAAATCGCCACCGGCGGACAAGTCACCTGCTCGCATCTTGACATTCTCGACGGACACGATTCCCACGAACCGAAACTTCACCCTTGGACAACGTGACAATTGGATAACGTTTCGAGTGGTCAGGGCCAATGATGGGTTCAGGGAACTCAAACTAGCCCCCATCAAACTCGAGCGTCTCTATCATCTTGTGGTCAGCGTTTCCAACGGTAAGATTACGACGTTCGTGAATGGCAAGCAGCAAACCAAAATTCACGACGTTGGCGAGCTAGTTCTAAGGGAGAAACAATTCCTAGTGCTTGGTAATGAAAAGGTAGACAACCGCGACTGGGATGGCATCATCGAGCAGTTCACGATTCGAAATAGCTCGATTGTCGAGTCGACCGCGAAGCAATTCTATCGGGATGCAACCAAAGGCAACTAGCGGCTAAAGCAAGTAGACACGAGGATCGTCTTCATACGCGGAATCGATCCTCACAAGTCGTTCAAGCACGCAACAGTAAAGATCGAACAGATCGTGCAGCAGCCGTTTGTCTCGCATGACGCCGCTGCAAACGAAGTAGAGCTGGTCGACACCCGCTGGATATTTCGACCCAAACCAACCATCGTCGTCGCGGATTTCTAGCGAGATTCTGGGTTGGGTCTCGATGAGAGCTTTCAAGTTCTCGTCCATCAAGAGTCGACGAATCTGTTCCTGATTGTTTCCTTTAATAACAAAGTTCTTATCAAAGTACGGATCGCCAATCTCGAGATCTTGCATGCCGAAGAAACGGCCCATCGAGCTAAATAGACCTTCGCGGTAGATCTTAAAATACAGTCCATCCTTGTTGATGAACGGCGCACGCATGCGCGTATATGTTTGGGAGCTATTGTTGTTGTTGACCGTGTAGGTGTCGAGCACGAGTGTCCATTCTTCGTGTTCGTAGACCAAGCCGCCTTTCTTGAAGAAACCCGGTTTGATGTGTTCCCCGCCAATCTCGTCAGCGATCTGGGTCCAGATTTCCGCTTTCGAGGGGCCAAAAATTGAGCGTAAGAGTGACATGTTCGTCCTACATGAATTGGAGTAGCGAACTCGCTAAGAAAGTCTTGGCAACTTCCGCTACGGAAGAAGCTAAGGTCACTATTCAGCGAGAACGGCAACAATCTCGGTCTGCAAAGGTCCGCCGGTGACGTGCACCGTGCCTTCTGAGTCGACAAAGACGTCGACCTCACTACGAACGCCGAACTCATTCATGTAGATCCCGGGTTCGATGGAAAAAGAAGTACTGGGTAAAACTAATCGTTGTTCGTGCGTTTCGAGGTTGTCCATGTTGGCACCGTTACCGTGGACTTCCTGGCCGATGCTGTGACCGGTTCGATGACAGAAGTACTCGCCATAGCCAGCTTGATCGATGACATCGCGGCACGCTTGATCGACTTCCCAACCTGCCAGGGGGCGACCTTCAGCAAACGCCGCTCTCACACAGTCGATGGCCGCGTCTCGAGCGGCCGCAACAATGTTGAAGATTTCGGTGTACTTGTCAGGTACCGTCGCGCCGACAAAGCCGGTACGGGTTAGATCACTGTAGACGGCGCGATCCTTAGATTGCTTGCACCACAGATCGATCAGCACAAAATCGCCTTCGCGGATTAGAGTCTCCGTGCCCGTGCCGGTTTCGTAGTGAGGATCTCCGCTGTGGGGGCCAACGGCGACGATTGGTGGATGATAGGTCTCCATGCCGTGTTCGCCGAAGTGCTTCATGATTTCGTCTTGAACGGCAACTTCTTCAACTTGCCCTTCGGATCGCACTCGCTCGGCGATAAATGCCCAAGCGCGATCAAAGGCCGATGTTGTGCAAGCTTCCGCAGTCTTGTGCATTTCCCATTGTTCGTTGTCCCAGGTTGCTTCGAAAATCTGGATCAAGTCGCCTGATGGGATGATCTCGACACCCTTCGATTTCACCAACTCGATCGTGCCGGCGTCGACGCGCGAGATATACGGGTTTGCGTTTCTCGGCGAGTACTCCATCGCCACGCGCTGGCTTCCTTCAAGCATGGTGGCAAACCCGGTTTCCAACTCTTGCCAGCGCAGATAAACAATCTTGCCACCAGGTAGATGGTCGAGTGCCCCGGATTCGATACGGTGGACGAGTTTCGTGGGTTCACCACTCGCTGGGACAAAGTAAGCACAACGCCGTGAACCCATTTGGTCGTCGCTAAGTTTCATGACTCGGCGAGCCAGCACATTGCTGCCGCGAAAATCGTAGAGCAACCATCCGTCGAGTTCAAAATCCTTGAGTGCCTGTTGAACTCTTGCCAAATCAAACATTTCATCAACTCCAATGATGTGTTGTCTCTGAACTAAAAGGCCGACTCGCCCCCGTCGATCGTGAACATACTTTTCAATAGCTGTGGACTCACATTCTCTGACATGAATTTGACGGCGCCATCTCCTGTCAACACATGAGAGCCGCCTACGTGATGGCTACTCAGTCCGTTTGGTGAGAAACCAGGATTCTTTGAAGCATCGATGTCCCGCGGACTCGTCCACGGGATTGCCGCTTCATTGGCTTCAACCACCATGATGATATTGGACGTCCCATCGACCATGTCTCGGATTTCAATTCCGTCCGCTCCTTGAAAACGCACAATTCTGGCCAAATATCCCTGCGTACGCGGTATTCGTTTGCACAGAACCCTCATGAGTCGGGCATTGGAAAACCAATGGCATGGACTCCAGGATGAAAGCATTCTCAGGTGCGTCCCATGCTTTCGTCTTATCGAATTGGTCGTAAAGTGCTTGCTCATCGAGATACGGCAAGATACCCACGCGCCAACTATAGAGTGGCTTTCCGTTGTCATCGACATAGTAAGCCGGCGGGAATGACTGGTGCATCTCATGGTAAGTGTGCAAGGCCAAGCCGATTTGCTTCAAGTTATTCTTGCACTGAGTTCGGCGAGCAGCCTCGCGAGCTTGTTGCACAGCGGGCAGCATCAACGCGATCGGCACGCTAACGACGGCTCCACAACCGAGCAGCCCGACGATCACGATCAAGGCGATCATTCCACCGCTCATTCCCCGTTTCTGCGGGGGCTCGTAATCATCGTCGGCGTCGTTAAAGATTTCCGATTTACAGTAAGGACAGGTTTGCACATCGGGAGAGATGTCTTCTGCACAATACGGGCAAGTCGTCATAGCCGTTTTCCTAAATTCGGTTGCCGATAGCGAATCGCAGTTTCGCTAATGATGGCATGGGTGCCTTGGCCGGTCCAGTGTGGCTACGAGATATTCGTGATCCAAGCATAAATCTTCGCTCCCTTAGTCAACGACCGAGAAAGCTGGCCAACTTCTTGTACAGCAAATGACGAAAAGTCTCACCGTGAACTGGCAATCGCGTCGATTGAGTAGATATGGATTCATCACAAAATCTGCATCAACAACGCGCCCATCTGGAACGAGTTGCCACAATTCCCGTCCCAGTAAGCGCCAAGATCGCGACAAAGAAAATCGCGATCGCCGATCTACTCCCGCTGCAACCCGGTGCCATCATCGAGTTGGACCAATCCTCCAGCGAGCCTCTCGATATCTTGGTCGGCGATCGAAAGTTCGCGGTTGGGCATCCCGTCAAGATACAAGATCGACTGGGCGTCGTCGTGCACCACGTCGAACGCCGAAGCTCTGACGGCTAGTGACGTCGGCTTCACAATTGCTTTTCGCAGGCTGACTCCAGTTCGGTCACCAGTTGATCTAACTCGGCTGGTGGCGCCCTCGCTTTCCAAGGTTTGATGCATTTTCTAATCTGAACCATGGCTGCTTCGACGGGGCTCTCGCGGCAAGTTCTGGATGCTCGCCGCAAAGGTCTTCCGGTGTCGGTGTGTCACCTTGCTCCGCAAGTTCTTCCCAGCGGTACAACAAGTCGTCTAATAATAATTCGTTTGATATTCTCGTTGCTCCAGTGGACGTTGACATGAATGATCATCGTAACCCGACGCGAGAGCAAGGGATTGGTTACACGTCTTCGCGATCGATAATTCTGCTTGCGGACACATGTGACCGATCCCTTGCTCACGCGTCGCGTTACTATGGTTATGAACTGACATGGATGTGATTCCGCTGCTTACATCAATGAAACAGTCACGGAAACTGCCCATTCATTGCATCGTGCAACGTAATTCGAATCTTTTGCCAACGCCGCTTCAGTGCTCGTAGCGGCATGTCGAGTAACTCGGCTGCCTCGGGTTGTGTCAGACCTTGATACCACAACAACTCGCACACCTCGCGTTCTTCATCTGGTAAGTTTGCAATCTGCGTATGAAGTTCCGTCCAACACGCCAACTGATCGGGTGCGTTCGTCAACTTGGCCGGTTCTGTTGAGTTGCGCTGCTTGCCGTTGCCGTTACTGTTGGCTGAGTGATGACCGGCTATCGACACCGTCGCCCCGTTCGCTCGACTGTAATGCCGGGCCAAGTCAATCAGCTCACGACGTATCCGAGTTGCCGCCAAGGCAAAGAAGTGTCGCACGGATTCGGGCTTCACATCTTCCAGCGATCGCATTAATCGCATTGAGGCGTTTTGAAAGACGTCGTCGGTTTGCTCCCAACGTTGCACGCTCGGAAAGCTTCTGAGCATCTTGCGTGACAATCGTTCCAGTCGATCGCAGCAGTGCTGAAGCAATTGCTCTCGCGATGCTTCAGCACCGTTGTTGGCTTTGGCCAACAGGTGTTGAGTCACGTTTGCGGTGCTGTGCTGAGATCGATCAACCATGCTCCAACCATATAACTTGCTTCAAGTCGACTGCATCTTATACGTCGGATCGAAGCGTAAGTAATCGGGCAAAGAACAATTCCAAACGCAAATTTGAAAGGACGAACCATGAAATCGTCACGGCTCAGCTTATGCGCAGCGATGGTTACCGGAGCACTGTTAGCAACGCTTTTTGCGAATGGTACACCAACACTTACTGCGGACGCGGACGAGAAAACTGCTACCAAGAAGCCACCTGTCGAGCGGCACCGGACCACTAACGAAAAACGACCAGTCTTCGTGCAGCAGTCGACACTTGCTGTGGTAAGGAATCAGGAGCGATTTCGACTCTATGTCGGCCGATGTTCTCGCAGCCTGCAGTTCAAGAAGTCCTATTCAACATTTGATCAAGCAATGACTCCCGCTCAAGTGGAACGAGAAAGTAAGGATATACGAGCCACTCGAATTTATTCGACGGATTTCGCGGACAGCGTCTCGTACTGGCGTGATTCTAATTCTCGCGAATACCGTGTTTACGTGTCGGTGTGGCAATTGCACAGTACTCACACATCGAGTCAAGAGGCACACGCCACCGCGAAGAAGCTGAAGGAGACAAGCCTTTCTTCGCCACAAGTCATCACGCATTATTCGGCGCAATAAATGATTCTGTACTGAATTCCATCGGGTGGCCGGGGACGAGTCTTCAAGCCCCCAGACTGGTTGATCCAACTGGGGGCTCGAAGACTCGTCTCCAGTCACCCTGGTATTCGATGAAGAACCAAGCTTGACGCTTTCAGAGAGTCACACACGCGAAGAGCGGTAGCGCCATCACTGTGAACCTTGGCAAGACCTACTGATTACGCAATTCCGGCGGACTCTAATGATTCTACGGAAATTTCTTATTGTTCTGGCTGTAGCTGGTCGATCAATTAGGTAACTCACGCAATCAACTCGCGCAACCGTTGGTTGTTTCTTCTGGGCACCCTCGGCGTTTTCGACGCCAATGAACGAAAACTGCTTCAGAACAAACACACGGAGTGTGCCGTTCAGAATCGGAGAATCTCATGTTGCGACGAATTTTGCTCGCGAGCGTCATTTTGATGGCGGCGGTCGCGGTGACGAACCTCTCAGCGCCGCAAGAAGCCCAAGCGGCCGGACGTGGACAACCAACCGACTGGAATCGGTTCTTCTATTACCCCTACGTGTACTACCCCCACAACTTTCAGCGACAACAGGGTAGCTTCAATCATCTGTACTACCGCTATCCGCCGAACATGAGAGTCCCAGTTTACAACAAGAACTGGTACAACTTTTATCCAACAGAACGACCCTATCATCGTGGTCATCACTTCATATTGGACGTCTTCTAAGTCGTCTACTCGAATGCGTGCCGAAGCGAAACCCGCAGTCTTGCTACAAAGTCTCCGGGTTTCTTGTTTCTTTGTGACGAAGATCCGAATTCGGATCACTCGAATCTTGACAACCGGTACCAACTTGTGAGCAAATGGAGGGCGGGGGAATCAGAGATTAAGAAGACGCGTCGGGCCAAATCTTGCGTCTCATTCGATGACAATTTGGCGACATCAAAATGATGGGCACAATCTACCAATGCTCGTCAACTCGTCGCACAGGCCCAAGGAACTGCGAACAATGATTTGCGTTTCGGTCACTCCCGAGTCGCGCCGGCTTGCCAAGGCGGATTTATTCAATGCGGCCAAGCAATGTGATCTCATCGAGCTGTGTTTGGACCGCTTTCTGAAAACCCCCGACGTCGCTGAGCTGATTGACGGCGTCGACAAACCTGTCTTGATTTCCTGCCGAAGCGAGGCGGAAGGCGGCAAGTGGGCAGGCTCTGAGGATGAAAGAGTCCGGCTGCTGACACAGGCACTGGGATCGGGTGCGGCCTACATCGAACTTGGCCACAACATCGCTAGTCGAGTTCCCGTCACGTCGACGATTAAGCGAGTGGTCAGCTTTACGAGTCTGGACAAACCGATCGGCAACACCACCTCGATGATCGAGCGGGCGAAAGAACTCTCGGCCGATGTCATTAAGTGCGTTTGGCCAACGCCCACATTAGACGCCGTGTGGCCGATGGTCTCGGTCGTAAGAAAGCAACAAGACACACCGGTTGTCGGTTTGGGGCTAGGCCGCGCGGGGTTAACGTTTTCTTTGTTGGCACCTAAGTACGGTTCGCCGTGGGTCTACGGGGCTTTGGAAAAGGGAATGGAGGCTCACGAAGGGCAAGCTTCGTTGTTGGAACTGGATAACGTTCATGATTGGCGGAACATCGACCCGCATACGGAATTCGTCGCTGTCGTTGGTTTTGGTGCTACTCAAAAGGTGACGATTGCCACTTTCAATTCGGCGTTTCGTCGGCTGAAAATGAACGTTCGCTGCCTCCCTCTCGAGATTGGCAAGTTCAAACATCTGGGCGAGATGCTCGACATCCTGAACATCTCGGCCATCGTAGCCAGCCGGCATTTGGGCGAGCACATCTTGCCCTTGGCCGAGGAGGCCGAACACGCGGCCTTCGCTGGTCGCAACGCTGACTTGCTGCTGGAGAAATCAGACGGATGGCATGCCTATAACAGTCTCTGGCGCAGCTCGCTCAAAGCGTTAGAGCGTCGTTTGCGAAAAGAGGAAGAGGAAAAACACCCGATCATTGGCCGCAACATTTTGGTGTTTGGCAGCGGACCATTGGCTCAAACAATGGTCTATGGAGTTCAGCACCGTGAGGGCCAAGTCACCATGACCTCGCGGCACATGACCGATCCTGAAATGGAAGAAGACGAGGAAGAAGAACCCACCATCTGCCATGAATGTGGTGCCACCATCCAACGCGAGATGACTCAGTCGCAGCGGCTGGCCGAGCTGTTTCAGTCTGAATACATCGACTTCGACAACGTATGCGAATCCAAGTTGGACACGGTCATCTTCGCGGATCCGAAGTTGGAAATGGGGTACTTAGCAAAGCAGCTCAATCCCGCTTTTTTCCACTCTCAGATGACCGTCATGGACGTATCAACGCTGCTCGACGACAGCGACCTGATCGCAGAATCTCGGCTACGAGGTTGTAAGGTCGTGGAACCAACGCGCGTCTTCGAATTTCAATTCGGCGCGCAGTTCAAGTCGATCTTCGGTCGAGAGCTACCTCGAGAAGCCGTCCTCGACGGACTTGACGTGGAATCGTGACAAACAGACGTTCGCAAAGGTAGCAAAGAATACACTTCTTCGCGTACTTGCGGTCCTTTGTTTAGTTTCAATGCGTGACCTTAGCGTCGGCCCATTCGCCATCGCAAATTCGGGACTCGCGTCTCGATCCAATTGGGTTGAGCGTAATGCTGACGCCTTGCCGTTTGCGCTGAGGCACTTCCATCGCTTGGCCAAAGTTGCTGCGATGACCGGTTCTGCAGTGAGTATGGCTTGTCGACAGGCCAAGAAATCTTGTGGCTTGAGACGACGTTCAGCCAAGGCAGCTTTGAGACGTCTTTGACCTTCTTCGGTTTCCATCCCGGTGGCGTCGTCAGGCTATTCTTTTGCCATTGGCCTGCGGTCTTCACACCTGGTTCATATTCATTGCGCGGCTCCGGTTTGGGAGCCGCCGTTGTTGGATCGCTCGAGTTCGTTTCTGTTGCTGGCGGATTGGTTTTCGAGTTCGTGCCCGGTGCAGGTGGTGTGGGTTTGGTATCACTGGCCGGCGGTGGTGTTGGCTTTTTGTCATCGGCCGGAGGTGGCGTGGGCTTGGCGTCATCGGCTGGTGGAGGAGTCGGTTTCTTGTCATCCGCAGCAGGTGGTGTCGGCTTCGAGTCACTCGCCGGTTCATCTTGAGCGACCAGAGTCACACTCAAGCAAAAGAAAACAGAAGCGCAAATGACCGTAGTTCGAATCCAAGTTGCCATAATTCATCTCTTCAAAACAAGCCGAGTCTATCGGAACGAAATCAACATTTGATAATACCGATAGTACGCATTTTGCCTATTCGGTCAATCCTGATCGCAAACAAAAAAAGCGGCCTCGGATTTCTCCAAGGCCGCTTTGGGTTAACAATTGGTCGATTTCACTTGTCGACTAGACCAAGTCGATAAAGTCGTCGTCCAGGGTGAAGAAGTCATCGACTTCCGAGCCACCGTCTTCGACGTCATCGCCGGCGTCTGGTGAGCCATCGCCGCTTCCGCCGGTGACGATGTCAGTATCGCCACCACCGTCCACGTTGTCGGCTCCGTTGCCGCCGATCACAACGTCGTTGCCATCGTCGCCGAGAAGCACGTCGTCGTCGTCACCACCAGCGATGATGTCGTCGCCAGCGTCGCCGTCGATTTGGTCACTTCCCGTGCGACCCGCGATGCGGTCGTTGCCGTTGCCGCCGAGAACGAAGTCGTCGCCAGCACCAGCGTCGATGTCGTCGTCGCCGAAGTTACCGAACAAGCGGTCGTCGCCAGAACCACCCAAGATCACGTCGTCGTCGGCTCCACCGCGGATGCGGTCAACGCCCGCTCCACCGTCGATGCGATCCGAACCTTGGTCGCCGCTGATCTTGTCATCGCCGCCACCGGCGCTGATCACGTCGTCGCCGACACCGCCGCGGATGCGGTCACTGCCGTCACCGGCTGTGATGACATCGTCGCCAGAACCACCAAGCAGCGAGTTGTCGCCTGAGGTATCCGTGATCAAGTCGTCACCGACACCACCGAGTGCTGTGTCGTCACCGGTTTGACCAGAGAGATCATCGTCGCCGCCGCGGCCTGACAAGTAATCGTTGCCCGAACCACCGATCAGGACGTCGTCGCCCTTACCGCCGTGGATTTCGTCGTCACCAGCTCCACCGTCAAGTGTGGCCGAGCCCGTGAACTTCTTGGCGCTGATCAAGTTGTCGCCGTCGCCACCGGTTAGCGAAGCATTTTCGATGTTGGACAAGCTGGCATCGAGCACCGTTCCACTCAAGCTTGAGTCGTTCAAGGTCATGTTGCCATTGCTAGTCGCAGCAATCGTGTCGCTGCCGGAACCGCCGTCAACGTCCGCATTGGCTTCACCAACTGTGATGGTATCGTCACCGGCTCCGGCATCGACGTTGATTCCCGTCAAGTTACCGAAGGTGTCCAGATCGATTCCCGTCAAGTCGATGTCATCAGCGGCATCACTACCAGTGATGTTGATCGCGGTGACTTGTCCCGGAGCCACGAAGCCGATCGAGGCATCCACTTCACCGTCAACGGTGATTTGAACAGAGCCGCTGTCGGTTCCGATAGCCAAGCTTGAACCTTCTTCGATCGTGATGTTCAGCTCGCCGCTGACAGCGTCAAAGGTGCTGTTAACTGTGCTGACACCGGCGCCGGTTGGCGGATCGAAGTTACCGGCGACTGGAATGCCCAGATCGTTGCCGAAGGTGGCGAACAAGTCAGTTCCCAACGGAGCCGGCGTGAAGTTGTGATCGAGCGTTTCGACCGAACCATCCGCTTGCAAGCTGTTGACGGTTGGGTCATTGTCCGTTTCGTTCACATTGTCGTCAGCCGAGAGGAACAGGAAGAACTCGGAGCCATCCGCGGCGTTGCCTTCGGAGTTCGGAGCGTTGATACCGATGTCATCGATACCGTCGAGGTTGAAGTCACCAACCGTGAAGGCTTGCTCAACAACACCTGGGAATCCGAAGCCAGGATTGCTGAAGCTGATCGTTGCATCGACATCGTCACCGAAGCCGTCGTTTGCCAAGTCGAAGGTGAAGGTATCCGCGTCGGCTCGGTAAGCACCAAAGTCATCCAGGCCGTCACCATCGAAGTCACCCACGATCGGTTGTCCGCGGAGAGCCGTGGTGATGGTCAAGTCGCCGGCACCACCGACGTTGTTGTCACCATCGGTATCCAGGAAGAAGCGAGCACCGTCGAACAAGCCGACTTCGTCGCCAGCATCTGCCGGTCCACCGTTCAAGACGTCAAAGTTACCGGCGACCGGGATGGCATTGATTTGCTCACTACTGATCGTCGTGACGTCGGTCACACCATCGTTGTCCGTATCCAGAGCGAATCGGAATTGACCGTTGACCAATCCGTAAGCTCCCAATCGATCGTAGCCGTCATCGACGCCGAAGGCACCCGAGAAGACTTGATCGGTTTCGATACCAACTTCGAAGACAAAGTCACGGTTGGTGGCGTCGACATTGTCGGTATCGAAGTCGAAGTTGCCGTTGATGTCGATCGAGATCAAACCTTGACCGATGATTCCGATTTCAGGTCGGCTATCGATCGTGAAGCGAGCCACGAAGTCCTCGCCCGGTTGTCCGTCACCGGAAGGCAACAGTTGGGCATCGACGCCGGCACCAGTGGCTTGAACGTCGCCGTCCAAAGCGTTGTCTGGGTCGTCGCCAATTCGATCGGTCACGGTCAACGTGTAACGATCATCTGGCAGCAAGAACAGGTCGCCATCGGACTCTGTGAAGGTCACGTCGACAACCGTGGTTGCTCCCGTGGCATCTTGCGTGGTCGAGACAACTGTCGCGGTATCGATCAGGATCGTTCCGCTAGCGTCACCGATCAGTTGGTAGTTGCCTTCGGACTCGGCCAAGATCGTGTTTACGGCATCGTGGTTGAATCCGCCTTCACGTTCCGTCGGATCGAAGAAGGTGATTCGCAAGCCGCGGACAGGATCATCGGCACCGGCTGCAGGCTTCGGTGCGAAGACCGAATCGCCGACACCCGCCGTTCCGTCGATTTGCGTCAACTGAGTAACGTTGGTGACCGTCGGGCCTTGCGTGTCGACGAAGATCGTCAAGGTGTCGATGTCCACCGCGTCTTGCGTGAGGTTACCCGCCACGTCTTCCGCAGTGACCGTCAACGTTCGCAGTCCGTCAAGACCGAGGCCAAGTTGCGGATCGTTCAAGTTGATGTTCGAGGTGATCGTCCACTCGCCGGTGACATTGTCATCTAGAATGTCGCCACCGAAGGCTTCGTTGCCGTCGAAGGGCGTCGCCACCGTTTGACCGATCAGCACGCGGTCACCGTTGGTATCGTCGACGAACACTCGAATGATCGAGTCTGCTTCGGCAAGACCGAAGAAGGTCGGAGTCGAGTCGCTCGTGATGCGATCGGAAAACGTGCCCGCTTGACCGTCGACACCCGAATCGCTTTCGGCAGCCAAGCCATCCGTCATGCTCACAGCATTGCCAGCATTGTCGGGCAGACCAAAGGCAACCGGCGGCACGATCGTGTCCAGCGTGACTTGCAAGGCGTCGCTGAGTTCACCGCGGCCTTCAACTTCCGGATCGGCAGGATCACGGAACCAAGTGGCAGCTTGGATGAAGTTGTTGTGACCTTCTCGCAACTCGCCGTTGTCCAGCGTGATTTGCCATGTTTGCTCAACTTCAGTGGCGTCGAGCAAGAAGGCGTTACCAATGCTGACACCGTTGTTGAAGACCTCAACACCGTAGTCGAATCCGACCGTTCGCAAGTCATCGTCCGTCGTATCTGGCAGCAGGTCGAGGTTTTCGAACTCTTGCAATCGATCGCCATCCAAAATGATGTGGAAGATCGAAGGATCAGGTGTCGGAGTGGTGCTGATGTCAGCATCATCCGTTGTGGCATCATCATCGAAGGCGGTGATGTCGTCTGTGTTGCTGCGGCCACTGTCCGTGCCAGCAGTCAGATCGACAAGCTCAGGAATCGGTGCTTCAACGTTGACGACGGTGAAGTTGTAAACGTTGATCGAATCGACCGTGTCACCAACAACTTGCAAGAAGTAAGTTTGGTTGCGGATGACAGGAATGGTGACTCGCTCACCAATCACGTTGCCAGCCGGATCCGTAAGGTCGGTTCCTTCAGCAACGTCGCCAGCGTCGTTTTCAACAACTCGACCAGTGGTTGCCAAGAAGACACCGTCCGAATCGAAGATGTTGATGTTCAAGTCACCGTCACCCGGCAGACCAGCTCGACCGTTGCCAAGCGTCGCAACTTCATCGAAGTAGATTTGGAAGTCCAAGGTTCCTGTCTCAGCAGCAACGAATTGGAAGAAGTCGTTGTCGCCCGGAACACCGAAGGCTGCCAATCCACCTGGATCGATGGTCGGATCAACATTGATTGTCGCACCCGAGCCAAGGAACGTGGCGTTAGCCAAGCTGTTGTTGGCTTCGAAACCATCTGGCTTGAAGACAACCAAGCGGCCTTCACTGTCTGTTCCCGTGCCAGCAGTGATGTTGTTGAACGGTGTCACGTCGGTGAACTCAACACCGCTGTAAACAACTGGTGCCAAGGCTCCGACGGTGAACGTTCCGGTTCGATCGTCTTGACCGACGCGTTGGATGATCGTGTCACCAATGCCTTCGTCGTTAACGATCAAGCGATCACCGAACGCGTTCGGGTCGCCAGCATTCACGGTGAACTGCAAGCTTGAGGCTTCCGTACCGGCAGCAATCAAAGCGTCGCTTGGAGTGACACTGATGATGTCATCGCCAAGGCCACCGTTGATTTCGGCTTCTTCGACCGTGTCGTCGACCAAGGTATCGGTCTCGACCGTACCATTCGTGTCGTGGACCAAGGTCGTGGCATTCGTTTGAGACACGATGAACTGATCAGCATCCGAGGTGCCATCGATTTGGATCGTATCGAATCCGCCACCACCGTCGATGGTGTCGTTGCCTGTTCCGCCGATGAAGGTGTCTTCACCGCCGCCACCCGACATGTCGTCGTCGCCACCTTCACCAAGCAGGAAGTCGTTGCCATCGCCACCGGTCATGGTGTCGTTCGCACCGCCACCTGCCAACAGGTCCTCGCCAGTGCCGCCCGAGATTTCGTCTTGGCCGGAACCGCCTTGGATCGTGTCGTTGCCAGCACCACCAGCCAGCGTCGCGTTGGCGTCTGTTGACGTGTTGTTCTCAGTGGTCAAGACGTCGTCACCCGAGTTACCTCGAAGAACAATGTTGATGTTGTCTTCGACGTTCTCACCCGCGTTGATCGTGTCGTCACCTTGGCGACCATTGACGGTCAAGGTGTCGGCATCGGCAGGAACTCCACCATCGATGTTGATGTCGTAAGCCAATCCGCTGACAGTGATCGTATCCGCGGCAGCAGGTGCCGTGATTGCGATGTCGTCATCGTTCGTGCGGCCTTCAACCGTGACGGTCTCGGCATCACCACCGGCTCCGAAGTCGATGTTGATCAAGTCGACGCTGGTTTGAGTCAGATCGTCGATTTGAACGTCTTCGGTACCCGTATCACCGTTGATATCAATTTGTTCAACGTTGGTGATGTCGAGGTCAACGCCACCTTGAGTTCGTTGCAGCAGAGTGCGAACCGAGTCGTTGTCTTCAACCGCCGACAATGTGAAGTCTTCGTCAGCAACCGTGCCAGCATCGGCACCGTTGAAGATCACCACATCCGAACCGCTGCCGCCTTCGATCGTGTCGTCGGCGTCGCCTTGGTTCCAGATGAAGGTATCGCTGCCATCGCCACCGTTGAAGACATCGGCACCGCCGTCACCGGTTACTTGGTCGTTACCAGTCCCGCCGTCGATCGTGTCATCACCATCGTCAGCAAGCGTTGCTCCACCACCATTGTCACCAGCAATGATGTCGTTTCCGCTACCACCGAAGATCAGGTCGTTACCGTCGTTACCTTGAACATTGTCGAGGCCGGCTCCAGCGTCGATCGTATCGTCGCCTGTACCACCAGTAATCACGTCGCGGCCGCTGTCGGCGTTGATCGCGACACCAACCGAGTCGACTCCGCTAACATCGACCGTGTCAGCTCCGATGCCGCTGTTGATCGTCAATTCGTGAGCAATGTCGTCGTTGAAGGTGACCGAGTCGTTACCTTCACCCGTATTCACAGTCATCGAACTCAGATTGCCGTTCGTGTAGTCAATGCTTTGACCGTTAAAGGCAACCGTGTCGGTGTTTGCCGTGACGGTGTCGTCCTCGGTCGTGCCGTTCAAGATCAGGTCGTCATCGTCCGCCGGGTTGGTAGCGAAGATCACGGCGTCAGCCGTGCTGAGGTTTGTCGGCTCGACAGTAAGCGTGTCATCGCTGCCCGCTGTATCCGCATCGATCGTGATACTGTCAAAGCTTCCGGTGACTTCGATCGGCGTCAAGTTGTCGCCCGTGATGCGATCACCTTCGGCTCCCGGTGCGACGAGGATGTTGTCATCAGCGTCGGTGTCGTTGACGACCAAGATGTCTTGATCGGCATCCGTACCGGTAACAGCCAACTCATCAATACCGATGTAAACCACGCTCAGTGCGGCTCCACCAGAATCGACGCCAATCGTACCCGTTCCAATGACATCCGGAATCATAATTCCCGTGATGGTCGCTTCACCTTGGCTGACAGTGATCGTGTCGTCCTCGGCCGCCAAGTCGTTGATCGTCAAGACATCGGCAGTACCCGAGTCATTACCGATCACGTTAACGATTTCCAATCCGTCCAAAGCGTTGTCAGCGTTGATGTCAAATGCATCGTCGCCACCGAGACCGTCGAGAGTGATCTCGCGGATGCTGACCGGATCGATCGGCACTCGCGTTCCGTTTTCGTTGAACACGGCAACCGTTCCGTCTCCGTCATTATTTTGGATGAACAAGTCATCGCCGGCCGAACCAATCACCACCAAAACATCGTCTTCGGCTCCACCGTCAACGATCAACTCGCCAGCGGTCGAGATGTTGGTGTAATTGATGCCAAGCAGCGTATCGACCGTGTTGCCAGCATTGATTTCGCCAACAACGACTCGACCCGAGCTTGAATCTGCACCCGGCGTCGCGACGATTCGGTTGGCAGCCGCCGAACCATTAACCGTCAAGACATCGGCTTCGTCTTCCGCATCGTAGTTCAAGTCTTCCGTGCCGGTCAGAGTGATCGACAAGCCGTCAACAGCCAACGTTGCAGCATTCGTCGTTCCAGTTGCAGGACTGTACGTGACAGTTGCGTCTCCGGTGTCACCCGTCACGCTAACGATATCAGCGTTTCCAGCACCGGCAGTAATCGTCAGACCGCCAGCCAAGTCAGCGTCACCATCGACGAGGATATCGTCGTCACCGTCACCAGCTTGGATCGTTACGGCTGTTTTGTTGTCGAACGTGATCGATTCGAAGTTATCGATCTCGATCAATCCATCACCAGCCTCTGTGTCGTCAACATCAGTCAAGGTGATGTCGTTGTCATCACCAGTCGCGACAACCGTCAACGGACCTGCAACGTTGTCCGTCACAGGCTCAAGCCCGGTGAAGGTCACCAACTGCGTATCACCGTTGAACACAATGCTGCTCGTCCCCGAAGTCTCATTCGGGCCGACAGTGTACGTGTTGCTGGTGACGGTATTGGTGCCTTCCAAGACCAGATCATCGCTGCCTTCACCGCCGTCGTACTCGATGCCTTCCGAGACACTCACGGCACCGTCGGTTGCATCGACGGTCAAGGTGTCGTCACCCAAGCCGCCTTCAACCACGATGTTCGTGATGTTCGTGCCTGCCAAGCCAACATAGGTCGTGTCGACACCGTTGATCGAAACAGTCAAATCACCATTGGCTTCCGAATCCAACTCGAACGTGTCGTTGCCGTCGGTTCCCGTCACCAAGATTTGATTCGTTCCACCAGCAGCATTCGTCACCGTGTCGGTTCCGCCACCTGGGATAAAGGTGTCGTTACCGGCATCACCGTTGACCGTGTTCGTTCCCGTTCCTGGGCTCAGAACATCGTCGCCAGCACCACCGTTGATCGTGCTGTCTTGTCCGTCTTGGCCGGTAAGGTTGTCGTCACCGTCGCCGCCGTTGGTCAAGTCAGCGCCGGAGATCACGTCGTTGCCAGCACCACCGTTGACAGTGACACCGATGTTGTCGAGCGTCGCCACATCGATCGTGACCACGTCGTCGCCTTCATTCGCATCGATCGTAAACGTGTCTTGATCGGTATCGTCCGAGTTAGTGACGTTGATATCGTACTTAAGTCCTTGCAACGTCACCGTGCCGCCGGTTTCTGTGAGTGCCAAGTTGTCGGCATCCGTACGGCCTTCAACAGTGATCGAGTCGGCTGCGGCATCGTCGACGCCGTTGCCTTCCAAGTTGATGTTCAACGTATCCAGTTGGGTCGTGCTCAAATCGTTGACTTGAACCGTTTCCACTCCACCGGCATCCGCGTCGCCAGCGTCAACGCCGTTGATGTCCAGTTGCTCGACGCCTTCGATCGACAAGTTCACGCCACCTTGAGTCCGATCCAACTCGACCCGGCCACCCGTGCCGGCACTGACCGTGAAGTTCTCCGTACCGCCCGCTTCGTTAGCGTTCGCTCCGTTGAAGATCACTTGGTCGTCGCCGTCTTCACCTTCGATCGTGTCGTTGTTGTCACCTTGGAACCAAGTGAAGACATCACTTCCGGCTCCACCGAAGAATACGTCGTTGCCAGCGTCGCCTTGGACCGTGTCGTTACCGTCGCCGGAATTGATCGTGTCGTCGCCGTCGTCGGTTTGATTGGCTCCGCCGTCGTCGCCGTTGATGACATCGTTTCCGGCACCCGTCGTGATCAGATCGGCTCCGTTGCCACCGTTGATGGTGTTGTCGCCACCCGTGCTGGTGATCACGTCGTCGGCGTCGTCGCCGTCGATGGTGTCGTTTCCGTCGCCCGTGTCGATCACGTCAGCTCCAGCACCACCGGCAACCGTGTTGTTGCCACTACCCGCATCGATCACGTCGGCTTGACCCGATCCCGTGATGTTGTCGTCGCCGGCTCCACCGTTGACAGTCACTGTGCTTGTCGCGGCACTGGCATCAACTGTGTCGTTGCCGCCAGCGGTATTAATCCGCACGTCGTCTGTAATGGCTCCGGTTGTGACCGAGTCGTTGCCTTCTAAGGTGTTGATGGTGTAATCATCCAAGGCACCAGCCGTGTAGACCAAGTCCACACCGTTGACGTCCAACGTTCCGTCGGTACCGGCCACCGTGTCGTTGCCGTCGCCGGAGTTGACCGTCAGGTCGTTGTTACCTTCGTTGGCATCGATGGTGTAGGTGTAAGTTGTGGCGTTCGCCAATCCGAGGGCATTCACCGTTAGCGAGTCGTCGCCGCCTTGGCCGTTGATCGCGAAGTCAGTAACGTCGCCGGTCAAGGTCACGGTTGGAATGTCGGCTCCAACCAACACGTCGCCATTAGCTCCGGCGGACAAGGTCAGATCGTCATCTGCGCCCGTGGCACTCACGGTCAAGCTATCTCCGTCGTCAGCTTCGCCGTTGACGGTGACCGAATTGAATCCGTCGTAGTTCGTGTCGCCAGCCGAGTTGGCTTCGGTGACTTGGCCTGTGTTCGCATCAGCGACGACCAAGGTGTAATCATCATCAGTAGCTGCACGATGCTGGATCGCCAGCGAGTCGCTGCCGGAACCGTCCAAGTTCACGGTCGTGCCCGTCGTCGGCGTGACAGTCGCACTGTCGATGCCATCGCCAAGGTCACCGTTGATCGTTGTCGCACCGTTGCCATCGACAACTGTAAAGCTGTCATCGCCAGCACCCGTCGCAACATTGATCGTCGTGGCTCCGTCACCATCCGTGATCGTGACGTCATCGTCGCCGTCGATCGTGTTGATCGTCAACGTTTCGTTGTTGTCAATCGTGAAGGCTTGGCCGTTCACGGTGACCGTGTCGTCGTTGACGTCGACCGTATCCAAGCTGTTCGTGCCATTGACGGTGACCGAGTCAGTAGCCGTGCCGTCGAGGTCGATCGTCACCGATTCCGCACCCGTGAAGGTCACTGGACTGCTCGAGTTGAATTGGAAGGTTCCGCTGTCGTTGCCAGCCGGAGTCAAGACAACCGAATCGGCGGTAGCGTTGCCATCGTCGTTGGCCGTCAAAGTGTCGGCATCACCCAAGCCAACCAACTCGACCGATTCCGCGTCAGTAATGTTGACCGTTGCGCCGTTGATGCCAACAGTGCTGTCGGCGTCTACCGTCGCACTTGGGTGGTAAGTAAAGGTGTCAGCACCGGCAGTACCTGTCACTTCGACGTTGTCACTGGCACCGGGCGATCCGGCGTTGACGTCGAACGTGTCGAAATTAGTGGCCGCGTTTCGAGCGATGGTGATCGAGTCGTCGCCGTCGCCAGCGTTGAAGGTTACAGTACTTGCATCCGTGAAGTTCAGCAGGCTGATGGCTACGCTGCTAATGCTCACGGTTGCGTCGTCGGAGTTGGCTGCATCACCCGTGAAGCTGATTTGGTCAGCGCCACCGGTTGCGTTCAAGGTCACGGCATCGGCATTGGCTCCAGCACCAGCATCAAGTTCGACCAATTCGATTCCGCTGTAGCTCGTCGCGGCTCCATCCACAACACCTGTGCCAGTACCGGCTTCGGAACCTGGAGTCAGCGTGAACGCCGCGTCGGCATCGGCCGAGGTCAAGGTCAAGGTGTCGCTCGCACCGGGCTCACCACCATCGACTTGAATCGTCGAAGGTCCGCCTGTTCCGCTGACCGTGATGTCGTCATCCGCCAAGCCCGTCGAGAGATTCAACGTGTCTTGGTTGCTGACTGTGACAGTGATGCCCGCATTGAAGGCCACCGTACCAGCAGTACGGTCGACGGTCACGGTATCAGCAAGAGCAGTACCGTTGACGTTCACTGTGTCATCGCCGCTGATACCATCAGCTTCGATATCTGTTGAAGCATCAAGGTTGAAGCTTGGACCGCTATTGATTTGAGCAGTACCATCGGCGTTAACAACGATCGTGTCGTCACCTGTCGTGCCGTCCAAATCGACGGCACCATCACCCATCACGGTGATGTTTTCGATACCGGTTTGATTCACAACACCCGTGCCAACAGTGACGGAACCATTCGTCACTGTTGCGGCGGTTGAGGCCTGTTGAATGGTCAGGCTGTCGTTGTCGTTGTTACCGCCATTGACGTTGGCCGTGAAGCCAGCGGATGGTGTCACGTCGGCGGTGTCGTCGCCGTCTAAGAGATCAAGGGTCACGGTTTCTTGGCTGGCCAATGTGTAAGCTCGACCGTTGACCGTCAGCGAAGCACTGGTCAAGGTCACGCTGTCGTTGTCGGCACTTCCCGTCAAGACAACCGTGTCATCATCGTCGGCGTCGCCCGTCAAGGTGATCGTGCTGCCGATATTTTGGAAGGCAACTGGCAGGCCACCATCGACTTGAATCGTTCCACTGCTCGCCGAGAGGCTCTGCAATGCAAACGTCGAGCCAGCGGCATCGCCAGTGACGTTCAAGGTGTCCGTGCCGCCGTTACCGTCGATGGTCAGGGCTTCTTCGTTGGTCACGTTGAAGGTAGCTGTGTTAGTGGTTGATGCAACCGTTACCACACCAGTCGCGGCCGCGAAGGTAATGCCATCGTTGCCGGTATCACCCAAGATGACCACGCTGTCGCTGGCAGTCGGGGCACCCAAATCGACGTTGAACGTCGTGAAGTTGCCGTCGTTAGCAGCCAAGCTGACATTGTCGTCGCCGTCACCTGTATTCAGGTTAAACGTCGAGGCCGCTCCCGCATCGACGATCGAGATCGGAGCAAATTCACCGACGGTGACAGATGCGTCGTCAGCGTTCGCGCCACCGGTGAAGGTTGCTTCATCCGCATCGCCGCTTCCTGTAACGGTCACGCTAATGGTTGTGTTATTACCATCCAGAGTGATGGCTTCAACGTCGGTGAATGCTGTCGAACCACCTGCAGTATTGCCGTTGACGTCAACTGCACCAGATTCGCCATCGGCACCTTCCGTCACCACAAACGCAGCATTGTCGTCTTCGAGGATCAAGGTGTCGCCGCCGGAACCGGTATCGACACTCACCGAGACACCGTTGGTCTCAACATCGCTGACCGTAACCGTATCATCTCCAAGGCCCGTCGAGATTTGCAAGTTCTCGCTGGCGGCCACCAACGTGGTCGTCACACCATTCGCTGTGATTTGCGTGTTGTTGTTGGCATCGTCGCGATCAACAGACACGGTATCGTTACCGCTCGTACCGTTGACGATCACCAAATCTTCGTTGCCACCGGCGCCATCGACAGTGATGTTGGTCGAACCGTTCAGCTCGACCACGCTACCGTTGATGTCAACCGTACCGTCGCTGGGATTGATGACGAATGTGTCATCGTTGGCCGTTCCCGTCAGAACGATGTCACCATCGCCGGTGATTGCCAAACTGGTGCCACCGAAGGTCACCGCGCCGGCGGTATTTGTTCCGTCATCGATCACAACAGAATTTGACGTAATCGTGGCGTTGTCGCCACCGGTCGCAACCGTCAAGCTGTCGTCGCCATTGCCGTTGATATCGAAGGTGACGCCGTCTGATGAGTCGCCTTCAGTTGTCGGCGTGACCGTGATGGAATCCGATCCCGATGTGAGATCGAAGGAAATGCTTTCGATGCGAGTTGCATCGGTCGACGTATCCAGATTGATCGGTGCCAATCCATTAATCGTGATCTGATCTGGTGAGGCCGTAATTGTCGTATCGCCCGCGATGTCGCCGATCGACAGCGAGTCACCCGCGGCAGCTCCACCAGTCAGGTCGATTTCTTCGGCGGAAGTGATGCCAGTGAACGTTACAGGAATTGCACCGGCGGTAATCGTTCCAGCACCAGTCGCACCAGGGGTAAACGCGAACGCTGTCGCGGTTGCTGGTGCCGTAATGTCCAACGCTGTCGCGCTCGCCGCGTGAGTGGTACCGTCATCGACGACGTTCACTGCTTCAAACGTTTCCAAGCTAACGGCGATCGATGCGCCTGCGGCGTTGTCAATGACACCGGAAAGCGTATTCGCGGCAAGATCAAGCGCCACTGGGGAAGTGGCATCGTCATCGCTGACGGCAGAAATCGTATCTGTTCCGCTGCCACCTTGAACTGTGAAGTTGGTCAATCCCGCCGCACCGTTGGTCGCCGGATTGTTCAAGGTGATCGTGTCGTCGCCATCACCAGCGGCGATCACCAAGTTGGTCTTATTGGAGAACTCGTAAGTCTCGAAACTATCGACGGCAACCAAACCGTTGCCACCGTTGTTCGAATAAGTAATCGAGTTATTCGCAGCCGTCCCGTTGATGGTCAAGTTCGTCGCCGTCGTGGTGTCGACGACGGGTTCCAATCCCGTGAACAAGATCGTTTGCGCGTCGTGCGTGATCGTTCCGGCGTCGTCGGTCGGTCCCGGCGTGTAAGCAACGTTTGTAATACCGTTTCCATTGTTGTCGCCGGTGATGTTCAAGTCATCGTCGCCGTCACCGCCATTAAAGGTTGTCGTTCCGGTCAACAAGTCGGTCGCCGTGCTGTCAACAGTGACAGCGTCGTCGCCATCGCCACCATTGATGACAAGTGGTCCGTTGCCGTCGAAGTCAACCTGCACGGAAGCTGTGCCACTGATTGTTGGAACAACAGTTGTGCCGCCGGCTGCGGTCACGGTAAAGGAATCATTACCAACCGAACCCGCGATCTGTACTTCGTCGTCGGCGTCGGTATCCAATGTCAAACTGCCAGCGTTGTCATTCAGACCACTAATGTCGAGGTCCGGTGATCCGTTGCGAGAAACCGTTGCATTCGTTCCGTTGATCGGAGTCACGACTAACGTATTAGCACCAGCGACAAGAGCAATGTCGATCGTGTCCGCATCGTCATCGTCGTCATCACCACCGTTGATACTGATGCTGGTCAAGTTTGTGCTGGCACCGTATCCAGAAATGTTGACATCGTTGTCTGTGTCGTCTTGACCGATGACGCTTAAGCCTTCGATGCTGCTGTCGAGCGTGATGACACCGTCGGCAATACCCGTCAATGTTCCGTCAGCCAAATTGATATCGGCATCGGTCGCGCCATCAACGTTTGCATTGACTGAATCGTCGCCGTCGCCACCAACAAAGCTTACTGCTTCGTCCAGCGTTGAACCTTGCAGGATCGTGAAGGTATCGTCGCCACCGGCAGCGTTAAAGGTCGAGCTTTCGATCGCGGTTGTGGTCACGCCAACTTGGCTATTCAAGTTGATCGTACCGTTCGCCGCCAAGGAAAACGTGTCGTTGTTTTCACCAGCGTTGTAAGTGAACGAGCTGGCTCCACCACTACCGGTTAGCGCCAATGTGCCGCCAGTTCCGATATCTTGGAAGGCAATCGGAGCACGCTGATCGACTTGAACGGTACCACGGTCTTCAGCCGTTCCCGGAGTCAACGTGAAGGTGTCGGACGTTCCATCGCTGTCTTCGATTTGCAGCGTGTCATCTCCGCCACCGCCATCGATAACATGAGTTTCGATCGAGTCATCTAAGTCGACGACCGCATTCGCACCCGTCACCGTGATTTCGGAGTTCATGGCTCCCGTGAAATCGAAGTTGATCGTATCGTCATTAGCGCTGCCCGTGACGATCAATTCATCGCTGGCTTCAGGGTCACCACCGCGAACGATAACGCGCGTGATGTTCGCTGTCGCGGCATTTCCAGCCAAGGCCAATGGATCGACGCTGATAACATCATCGCCGCCAGCACCATCGAGCGTTACCTGTGAGCCCGGTCCCAAATTATCAAAGTTGAACGGCGTGCCTTGAGCCGTCGTTTCCAAACCGTTGGCACCAAGACTCAGGAAGTCAGCACCTTCTTGGCCGTTAAAGACGATCTCTTCAGGACCTCCCGTGCCCGTGTTATTACCGCCATCGACGTTAATGCTAGCTGTGTTCACGTAGTTGATGCGAGTTAGCGGTGTCGGATTCACAACGTTTTCGGAATCGAGAATGACGTCCAGTGTTCCGCTATCAACAAACAGGCCGGATGTGATTGTAAAGCTATCGGTCGCGTCATCAGTGCCCGGTAGGTTGATCGAGTCACCACTGATCGGGTCGCCGCCATCCAAATTAATCACGGTTGGTGCGAGCAAGTTACTTAGTCCGCTACGGCCAACGATAGTTACTGAATCGCTCTCACCAGCCAAATTCAAGTTGACTTCATCCAAGTTCGACAAGGTCGGGGCAGCACCAGTGTTTGGGGATGCTTGAACAAAACGCTCGATCGAGAACGTAGCGGCTCCGCCAACGCTCGAGTCAATCCAAGCGGCCGTTGCTGAAGAGTCATCACCGGCGTCTGTGAAGTTGACATCCAGCATGTCGACGACAGCCGTTCCGGTGAACGTCAAGGAATCCGTGTCGCCAGCCGAACCGTCATTCAGATTAACACTGATGTCTTCTGTGTTAATGAAGTCGATCGTTGCAATATTCGTCGCGTCCGTCGCGTTGGTCACTTGAATCTGACCGGCGAAGGCCGTCGTCGAGGCCACTATGTTCACGTTTTCGCTAACACCGGCGACGCTGCCATCGGGATCGTTGTCAAGGAAGAACAGACCCGACTGCAATGTGAGATCGCGTTCGATATTTCCATAGAAGATATCGTCGCCATTGGTCTCACCAGCCGTTCCACCATCGATGGAGATATCAATGTCCCATCCACCCGTGTTGTCTTCCGCGTACGGATCGATCGTGATGTCGTCGTCACCACCACGTCCGTCGATGTTCAAGTGATGAACGTTGAAGATTCCGATCGGGCTGGAACCGTTGATCAGGACGTAAGCTTCGTTGGCGTTGTCCCCATCTTCTTCGGCACTGCCGACATCAGGATCGATGATCGAGGCAGCATCAAAGTTACCCGTAACGATGATCTCGTCCTGGTTGTTTGCATTGCCGGCGCCGATGCCGTTGTTGTCACCGATGATGTTGACAGTTTGCGAGGCATCGTCGGGGCGCAAGGTGACCAATTCGAAGTCGGCGAACACCAACTCGTCACTAGTCGCCAACAAGTTGGCTGATGTGATCGAGACGTTGGGATCATTCGGGGCGGCTTGCGTATCACTGTCGGTGGCAGCGTCGGCGAAGATTGTGAAGTCGCCATCAGCCAACGGATTGACTCGCAGGCGGTCGCCACGCAGTGGCACGTCGGCTGGTTCTGGAAAGTCGCCGCCGTTGATTTGGAATCGGAAGTTCGTCGACAAGGTGACAGTGACATCGTCACCGATTCCCGTCGTTCGAACGCCATCTTCGTCGCCCGTGTTCACCGTGAGTTCTGCTTCAGTGTCGTCTGTGCGGCTGAAAGTATTGGTCACGATGTTGACGTTGACCAGTTGACCTTGACTGACGTCGCTGTCGTTGAAGCGTTCAATGGCGACTAAGGAATCCGTAACAGTGATAGTGTCAAAGGCTTGGTTGGTTGCTTCGATTGCGTCATCGTTAACCGCGGTGGGTTCGTTGGTCACACCATTTTCAACCGCCGCTGCCGCGTTGGGACCAAATCCACTGGTCTCATCCAAGTCACCGGCACTGTTCTCAGTCGTTGTGTTGACGATCAAGCGGTCATCATCAGTCGTACCATTGGCACCATCAAAGGTTAAACCGTTAACGCGTTCTAGACCGTCGAGGTAAATGTCTGGTCCAGGCGAGGCCAATCCAGCATCATCATCGTCGATACCTGGATTGTTTGTGTTGAAATCATCCGGTGGGATCGTCAACAGAGGATCACCATCGATGAAGACATGCGCCGAGTTGTCGTCCAGCGGAGTGACGGACAATGTGTCGTCCATTTGAGAGCCCGTGATGGTGACGTTGTCATTGTTCGAATCGTCACCGTCAAAGTTCACTTGCTCAACTTCATTAAAGTCAACAGACGTGCCGCCGAGACCCGTGACATCGACGTCACCAGTACCGTTGGCCTTATCGTACGTCACATTCAAGTTACGTGTAATTGTGTCACCGTTGGTGAAGACATTGATGACATCTCGGTTAGCTGGATCAGCAGCCAACGTCCCGCCGTCGATGACGAATGTACCGGCTGGGATAAAGTCGTCGGCTCCAAACTCCAAATCGAATCGATCATTGCCATCGAAACCGCGGAACGTGTTGGATGCGTTCACTTGCACGATGCTATCAGTAGCAGCTCCGGTATCGGGGTCTTCCAAGCTAATATTGAAGACCGCATTGCCTCCATTGTCGGCCACTGCATCACCATCTTCGATCGTATTGGATGCCGTACCAGTCGTATCCAAAATGTCGTAAATGTTGCTGACCGCGTCGGCTCCAATCAATCGGAAGTTCTCAAGGTTGCCAGCATTTCCAGCGTTTGATGTAGCTCCGCCGTCAGCATCAGCGATATCGGCGTTGTACGTTACGTCTTGCGCCAATGGATCGGCAGCATTGGGTGTTGCACCAAGCGGGCCCATTCCCGCTCCGCCTGAGAATCGGTTGAACAACACTTCGGTCAATTCGCCCATCGTTGTCGGATCAACTTGATCAACTTCGTATTGATCACCTTCGGTGTCGTCGAAGTCCGAGATATTCAAGTTGTCGGCGTCAGCACCGGTATCGATGTTGAGCTGGCCCAAAATGGCATCAAGGTTGCCAGCCCCAGCATCAAGATCTGGAGCAGCGCCGGAGATGTTGATTATGTCCGTACCGGCTTGAGTCGCCAAGAAGTATGTCGAGCCAGCGTCAGTCGATTGGATATTGATCGTTTCGCCAGCAGCCACGGTACCTGTGAAGATCGTGATATTCTCGACCTGACCACCAGCGTTATACGTGATGTCGGTAGTAGCCGTTCCATTGGTTTCACCCGTGATGCCCTCTATGCCACCATCGGTAATTTCGATCGTGTCACCACCACCGGTGTCATCCGTATCGATGATGAATAGCTGATCCGTGTCACCATCATCATCCGCAGCTTCGTTGTTGATGTTCGGCGAAACAGCAATTGGGATCTGGATGTTGTCAACAGTACCAGCACCAAAGTCGCCATTGCCGTCGCTATCAAGAATGAACGTATCACTGCCGTCACCACCGAGCATATTCAAGGTGGCGGTTGCTGTTGGAAGTGCCGAAGTTGATCGCACGATCAATGTATCAGCACTATTATCGCCGTTGGCTTGGCCATCACCATCGATCGTAATCGTGGTCAGGGCGTCTTCGTCGTCTGCGAAACCTTGGACGTCGATCGTATCAACGGCACCTTCACCGAAGATGGTCAAGGTGTTGAACATGTCGGCGTCGAAATCGAAGCTTTCGAAGGGGACGCCGCTGCTTGTGCCATTAATTTGAGTGGTATCAGCATCAAGTCGGACAACGTTAATCGTTTCCGAATTGTTCGTTCCGATGACTGTCAAGTCAGTTCCAGCACCAGTCGCGGTGATCGGAGCCAATCCAGTGAAGAACACAGAGAACTGATCGGTTGCGTTTTCGAATGTCAACTCACCCATGTTTCCGGTTGCATCGGCAACTGTTCCAACACCATCACCGATACCGTAGCGGACCTCAGTGCTGCTACCGGTCAATGTGATGTCGATGCTGTCATTACCCATACCGCCTTGGAACAGCACGCTCGGCACGACGTTCGCGTTGTCGTCGACGCCAGTCAGCAAGTTGTCCATATTGGCGTTTGTTCCGGCAATGTCCGTTAGGATATCGCCTTGGAACGTCGGAATACCACTCGCATCATCGATCATGAAGGTGTCATCGTCGTTTGAGCCAGTAACGCTTAGAGCACGGAAAGTTCCGCGTTCTTGTTCGAAGGCCACGATGTCGTTGATGATGAGTTGGATGAGCGTCGGATCATCTGGACTGATTTGAACTTCGACAGTATCGGCGTTTCCGTCCTCGACAGGCTGTCCACCGATTTCGAAGTTGTTCAAATCGATGATGACGTCTTCTTCACCATTGTTGTCGGTGTCGCTGTCTTCGATGTTTTGGAAGTCAACCGTGATCGGGTCGTTGGCGTCATCGTTGTCGATGTCATTGACAATTGTGCCGCTCGTTGGGCTGAACAAGAAGACTTCGGCGGAACCGTCGTAGTCCACAATATCCGGCGTCGTAATCAGGGTCGGGTCCATACCATCAATGTTCAGGCCGACATCGCCGAAGGTGTTGAGGGCACCGTCACCGTTGGTGAGACCAAACAGATTCAAGTCCGGTCCAGGTTCTGTCCCGCCACCTGCTCCAACACCACCATCAAGCAGAACACTGACGCTGGTGTTCATGATATTCGTGATCGTGAAGACCGTTGGGTCTCCGGTGTCGTTGACGGTGATTTGGTCGTCGTTGGCGTTGTCACCATTGTAGTTGATCGTCTCAACAGTGTTGGCATCGATAATCGTGCCCGTGCCGGTTGTGTTGTCCAGATCGAGCAGTACGTCGCCGCTTGCGGAATTGTCATACGTAATGCTTGCTTGTCGCAGGCCATCGGCCACCGGCAAGTTGATATTGACGATGTCGCGGTTCGCAGCGTCGGTTGCTGGGGCGTTGCCATTGATCACAAACGTTCCGCCACTCGCGTCTGTTCCAGCGTCAAATTCAAGGTTAAAGGTGTCGTTGCCAGCATTGCCGCTGAAGTTGTGATTCGCGGTTGCATTCAACGCATTCGATTGAATCGTCCAAGTGCTGTTCCCAGTACCGTCATCGACGTTCGTCATCGCCGTGGCGCCGGTTGCATCCGTTGTTCCAGCATCGTCTATGTTGATGGTGTTGTTACCATTCCCAAGATCGATATCGAGGTTCTCGATGTCGTTCGTACCGTCGCCGTAGTTGATGATTCCGTTGGTGTCAAAAATGCCGCCTGCTGCGACTGCCGCATTAAAGGCACCACCACCTATTTGATTGTCGCTGAGACGCAGCGTGTTGTCGTTGCCGTCAGCGACGTCACTTACATTGATCGTGTCGGTATCAGCACCACCGCTAATAGTTAAGACAGCATTGATTCCGTTTGCATCACCAGCGTTGGTTGGAGCATCGCTGGAAACGTTGATCGTATCATCGTCAGCGTCACCATTGATGGCCGTCGCACTGTCAATGCTTTGAACATTGATTTGATCATTCCCAGCGTTTCCGTTGACAGTTACAGGCGCGGTGGCAAGCGTCGATTGCACATCGAACGTGTCAGCGAAAGCACTCAAGTTAACGGTAACGCCTTCAATCGTGCCGTACGTGATTTGACCAGCGGCACCATCAAAATCAACCGTCGTTGAAGTCAAGTCGCCGTTGTCGCCATCTGGGTCACCAACATCGCTGACGGTCAATTGATCGTTGCCGCCAGCATTTCCGGTCACCGTGACATCCGCGGCGATGTTGTTGGCACCAGCCCCGGTTGCATTACCAATCAGGAATGTGTCATCACCATCTTGACCATCCAGGCTTGTCGGGACGGTCGTGGCTTCGGCATTCAAGGCATCGGCCGCACCGTCATCAGTACCGCCCGTTTGTTGATCGCCGAAGACATCGATCGAAGTGAGGCTTGCCGCCGCCGTTGTGGAAGTCAAGGTGACCCCATCGGCACCGTCTAAGGCATTGATCGTTACGCCAACTTGATTTGCGAATTCAATGTCCGCGAATGTTCCGGCTCCGTCTTGCAATGTATTCGTGTTGGTGGCGCCTTCCATCGAATCCACCAAGGTTGCTCCGTCGGCTTGGTCCGTCAGGAAGATATCCAAGATCGTCGAACCGGTTGTCAACAAGACATCGCTGAGCGGAGTTCCCGCATCGGTTTCCAGGTCGTTGAAGTTAATGACTTGTTCGTCGCCATTTGCAGCCGTTCCCAACGCGAAACCTTGGTTGCCGTCTGGATCGAGGGTCAATACGCCGTCGCCAGCTTGACCACTATCATCTGGTTGGTATGTCGTGCGAGCAATGCCTGTTCCGCCGATGACTTCCAGATTGTCGCTGGTGGTCTCTCCAGCTGCGTTAAACGTGATGCTTCCACCAGTGACTGGGACGTAAACACTGAGCGAATTATCAACGATTAGCGTATCGTCCTCACCCGAGCCGGTAACGACGATGTTGTTGATGGCACCAGTACCAAGTTCAAATTGAAGCTGTTCCACTTCACCGATTCCGTCGCCGACGTCCTCAGCGAAGACCCTCAGGTTGCCATTGGCTTGACCTTCTAGTCGAATGTTGTTTCGGAATTGGTCGCCTGCGTCGATGATCTCCGTACCAGCGGCAACATTGCCGGCTTGGCTGTTGTCGATATCAATTGTCAATTGGAAGTTTGTGTCCGAATCGACGACTTCGATTTCTTGGAAGTCCAAGTTTTGGAAGCCCGCAGTAAAGGTGAATCCAGCCTCACCACCTGCATTTGTCGGTGTCAACACGAGGTTCGGATTCGCGCCAGGATCGGAGTTCACATTCAGTGTATCGCCGATTACGGCCAGCGGATCATTTCCATCGACTTCGAATGTACCGACTTGAGCATTCGTGATTCCGAACGCTGTGGCAACGTCGGCAATACGAACTGTGATGGTGTCACCAGTTGGTCCGTCGCCGCCAACCGGTGTGGCATCATCATCGTTTTCTCCGTTGATAAACATACTGCCAGCGCCGGCACCATTCGATGCGTTCACAATACCAGCGATTGTCGCGGTGGCCGGGACATTCGCATCAGCATCACCGGCATCAATGTTAATCGTGATGTCACCATTGTCGGTGCGAATGACCGAATTCGCGCCATTCATGATGAAGTCATCGCCGGCATTGATGATGATGCCTCCATTGGTGCTTCGAATGGTGACGCCATCAGCGATGGTCACGTCGTCGCCTGTGCCCATCGAGTCCGTCGCGGTAATGATGATGTCGTCAACTGCGATGATGTCCTCGTTGATCGTAATTGGACTGGTTGCCGTGATTCGGACTTCACCACCGGAAGTTATGCCGGTCACCATTCCGGCTAACGTAGTTACCTCGTCGATCGTCAAGGCTCCAGTGTTTGTGATGGAGACGTTCCCGCCCGCATCGACGGCGAGGTTGCTGACAGCCGTCTCGATAACGACGCCAACACCAGAACCTGCATCGCCGCCGACGTCAATGGCCAGATTTTCGGCGGTGATATTCAAATCAGTGCCGTTGTCATCGACCAAGTCGTTGCCAGCGAGCAAGTCAACGGTTTGCGTTGCCGTGCCGTCGAGCGTGATGGCGTTAATTGTGAGATCGCCACCCGTTGCATCCGCCGTAAAGCGAGTCGGACCCGCGGCATCCGTGTCTGATATGTCAGTCAGGGTAACCGTCGTGTTAGCGCTGATGACATTAGTTGTCGTGCCGCTCAATTCGATGTCATCGACATCGTCGTCGTCGATGTCGACCGAGCCGGTCGTTGCTGTGATGTCAACACCGCTAGCCAAGTTAACCGTGGTTACATTGTCGATGCTAACACTCGTTTGAGCCGTCACATCGCCGTCGAGGTCGACATCCATGGCGTTGCCGATCGTGACGCCTGCCGTTGTTGAGTCAACTGTTCCTTGGAAGTCAATTGCGTCGTCCGAGGTCGCGTTCGTGCCTTGGCCATTCGCTTCCACCGTGCCCGCGGTTACGTTACCGCTAGCGGTGAACGTGTCGCCGCCGGTGTCGTCCGTATCGACATCCAGATCGAGGATCGCGTTGCTGCCACCGTCGAGTGTCACGACATCGACATCGAGATCACCGCCCGCTTGAACGTTGACTTCGGCCGGACCCGCATTGCTATCGATGATGTCGGCCAATCCAACGTTACCCGTTGCCGAAACCGTGTTCGTCGCGGCAGTACCACTGAAGTCGATTTGTGTGACACTGTTGTCGAGGCTTGCATCGCCACCTTGAGCATCCAAATCAACATCTTCGGCGATGTCGATTTCCGTACCAACATTTTGAATCGTGATCGATGAGTTGGCGGTGACGTTGCCGTCCAAGTTGACTGTTCCCGCACCATCGATGGTCACGCTGGTGTCCGTGGACTCAATCGTACCCACGAAGATCATGTCGTCATTGGTGTCTTGACCGTTGACTTCAACCGTACCGGCTTCAAGATTGCCGTTAACAGTCAACGTTTGAGTACCGGCAGCACCTGTGTCGACGTCAATATCCAGCGTCGGATCGTTGTCACCGTCTAAGGTGACGCTATCCAGAGTGATATCCATTCCCGCAGAAATCGCGAGGACATCGGGACCTTCATCGCTGTCGCTGATTGGGGTGTCGGCGTTGACATTGGCATCGGATGATAGCGTATTGGTCGCCTCGTCGTCGTCACCACTGACCGTGATCGTGTTGAGAGCCGTATCCAATTCGAGATTGCCTCCGACTGCTGCCAAATCGACGCCTACAGCAAGATCGACGTCGTCGAAGGTTTGGATGGTCAGGGCACCGCCGGTCGTCGATATGTTTGCGTCAATGTCGGCTTGATCATTGCTTCCCGTACCGGAAAACGTTGCAACCGCAACATCGCTGATTGTGCCGCTGACGGTCAATGTTTCGTTGCCGTTTGCTCCGTCAACGTCGACGTTGACGTTCAAGTTACCATTGGTGTTGTCACTCAGACTCACAGAATCCAAGGTGACTCCGCCATCGGCGTTGACGGTCAAGTTAGCGGCAATCGTACCGGACGCATCATCGACAACGGGGCCTAACGAAACATCGGCATCATCGCCACCGCCTGTGTCGCCGTTGGCATCGATCGTGACCGTGTTGGAGCCATCGTCCAATGTGATCATGCCAACATTGGTCGTCATATCAATGTCGCCGCCCGTCGAGGTCAGGGCACGAGCTGCGGAAGCATCAAGTTCAACATTCGCGTTTCGGAAGGTAATACCACCCGCCGTCGCCGTTACGTCGGCGTTAACGTCAACCGTTTCATCGTTGCCGTTGTTACCACCAGCAATGAGGCTGGCGATATTCTGAATCGTGGCATCAATCGTAATCGTCTCAACGTCGTCCGCGCCGGCATTGTCAGCGGTCAATACCAACTCACCATCGGCATTGGCTCCACCATCCAGGTTAATACCGTTAAGTGTTAAAGAACCGTCGGCCACGACGCTTAGGTCAGCGCCATCACCGCCGGCAGCATCATCGACCATACTCGCCAGAATGACATCTGCGTCCGACGTGTCGCCTTCGACACCGCTAGCCGAGATGGAAACGGCTCCATCGCCATCCAATGTAATCATCGTCACATCCGTGTTGGCATCGAAGTCACCATTCACGGCGGTCAAGCTTCGAGTGCCTGCGGTTGGTGCGTTAATCTGCACATCATTGAAATCACTGATCACGAATGAGCCATCCGAGGTCGCCACATCGCCATTGATGTCCAAGATGTCGTTGTCGTCTGTGGCACCACCAGAAAGATCGATGCTTTCGACGTTTGAAATCTGATTAGCGTTGATGACAAGTGTTTCGGTCGAGTCGTCATTCGAGTCGATCGCGATGACCAGTGCACCATCAGCTTGCCCTGCAGCACCATCCAGATCCAAAGTTCCTAACGAAGCACTACCGTCAGCGGTGATCGTCACGTCAGCCGCGTCCTCACCCATATTGCCGTCGTCCGTCAAGTTGGCCAGATTGACGTCCCCGCCAGTACCATTGTCGGCAGTGATCTCGATCAAATTCGTGCCAGCGGTCGTGATCGCAGTGACTGTGGTTTGCAGCTCGACATTGCCGCCAACCGCATCGATGTCCAACTGGCCTGCTGTAGAATCCAGCGTGATGTTTGCAAAGTTGTTGAAGTCAATGGCACCAGCAGTTGTCGCCAAGTCAGCAGTGATGCTAGCCGTATCGTTATTGTCGGTACCACCATTGACTGTGACGCTGGCCACATTGGTCACATTGCCATCGAAGCTGATGCTAGCACCGTCAGTGTCGTTGTCATCATCGATATCGATAGTCAACGCACCGTCCGTCGTTCCACCATTCAGATCCACACCGGCCGAGATATCGACATCACCGTCCGCCGCCACTGTAAGAGCAGCACCAGTCGTTTGATTGTTGGTAACAACACTACCCAAATGAATGTCGGCTTCGGCGCTGCTGCCACCGGGATCCGCTCCGTTGGCATCCAATGTAACCGTCGTACCGTTACCGTTGAGACTGATCGAACCGATACCGGTTGAGATGTCGATATCGCCATCGGCGGTAGTTAGGTTACGAGTATCGGTGACATTGACCGTTTGAGCATCCGAGATATCAATGCCACCGGCGGTCGTCGTCACGTCCGCATTGATGTTGACCGTATCGCCATTGGTGTCTCCAGTGGCGCCACCGGTTACGGTAACGCTCGCGGCATTCGTGACATTGCCATTCAGGTTATAGGTTTCGCCCGAGTCATCGTCGGTGTCGATATTGACTTCAAACGCACCATCGGCGTCGCCACCAGTAGCTCCATCGAGATTCACCGTACCGGTTGTCACTCCACCTGTAGCATTGACCGTCAGGCTGGGACTGTCACCTGCTGATCCCGTGGTTAGGTCGTCCAATGTCACATCACCGGCGTCCGCCGCTCCGGTCGCCGCACTGTTGGCGCTAACCGTTACGGTGGGGGCATTGGTTGCCGGACCATTGTCCAAAACGATTGGCCCATCGATGCTTACAGCTCCCGAATTGGCCGTGATGCTTCGAGCGGCACTGGCGTCGATGTTGGTGTTCGTGTTGACGTTGGAGACCGTGATACTCGTGCCCGCCGAGACATTGCCGTCCAAGTTGACAATGTCAGATTGATTGATCGTGACAGAACCAGCAGTCGAGTCCACTGACATATCGAAGTTCATCGTGTCATCGGTGCCCGTACCATCAACCGTGATGTCTCCAGCGACGGAAATTGGTCCATTGGCGTTGAGCGTGGAACCATTAGTACCCGTGTCCAGATTCACGTCCAAGTTGGTGTTGTTGGTACCGTCCAAGGTGATTGAGCCAAGCTCAATGCCGCTTCCAGCACTGATGTCCAATTCCGCCGGGCCATCACCACTGTCCGTGATCGCCGTGTTGGCATCAATCGAGGTGCCCGCCGTCAAGCTGTTCGTGCCCGTCGTTCCCGACAAGGTGATGCCGCCAACACTGTTGTCGACATCGATACCCATCGTCGTGGCCGTGATGTCCACGTCGGCCGCCAAGTCGATGTCCGTCGTCACATCGGAAATCGTGACACTGGTTTGCCCCGTCACGTTGCCTTGAAGCTCGACTGTATCCGCCTGGCTGATACTCACACCGGCCGTGTCGCTGCTCACAGTACCCGTGAAGGTCAAGGTCTCGTCATCGTCCGTGCCACCAGTCACATTCACCGTACCCGCAGCCAAGTCATCAAAGCTGGCCGTCAAGCCACCACCGCCCGCTCCGTCATTGTCGTTATCGTTATCGATGTTGATCGACAGCACTCCGCTATTCACGTCGATCGTGTCCAGCGTCGCGTTGCCTTCCGAGTTAATCGTCAGGTTTACATCGTTGGCGGCCGTCACGGGACCGACACTCACATTCGCATCACCATTCCCATCGATTGTATTCGTGGTCGCAGCCGCTCCGTTCAAATCGATTAACGTCACACCGGTTGCGACATCCAACGCGCCGTTGTTGGCAGTCAAGTTCACATTGTCAGCCAACTGGATCTCGGTATCCACATTCGTGATATCCAAAGTCGTCGCCGCCGTCACATCCGCCGACAAGTTCACTTGATCCACTTCATCGATCGAGACGCCCGTGTCCGAACTGTCAATTTGGCCCAAGTTCGCCGTGTCACTGGCCGAGGTCGCGCTGCCTGTGATCGTGACACCGCCAGCGGCAATCGTGCCTGCTGCCAACGTGTTGCCACCAGCATCGTCGTCGTCGTTGAAGTTGACGCTCAAATCACCATGTCCGGTCGCCGCGCCAGCACCATCGCCATCTAAAGTAACCGTTCCCAACGTCACATCGTCATCCGCATCAACCGTCAAGTTGCGGCCATCGGAACTGTCGGTGACGTTCGCCAGAGTGATATTTGCATTCGCTGCGGTCGCCCCATCAGTGGCATCTACCGTCGTTGTACCCGCCGTGCCGCTGAGATTGATTGACGTCACATTCGTCGATACATCAATGCCACCATCGTCGGATGTCAAGTCGGCTCCATCAGCAATATCGACGGTAGCCACAGTGTTAATTCCAATCGTTGTGCCGGCATCGACGTTGCCTGTCAGATTCACCAAGTCATCGCCACCGTTGCCGTCGATATCAACCGACCCAGTTGTCGAGTCAATCGCGCCTGTGTCGAGTGTTCGAGCTCCGTTATCGGTGGGACCATCGACATCGATATTGATATTCCCCTGCGCGGTGGCGGCATCAATGTCGATGTTGCCTTCACCCACAACGCTCAGCGCATCAGCCGCGGCTGGATCGGCAATCGTGCCCAGTGTCAAATTGGCATTACCAACCGTTGTGATTGTTGTCGTTCCTGCATTCGCTTGCAGATTGACCGTATTGCCATCACCAATCGTTAGAGTGCCGACCGCCGCCGTGTACGTCGTCGCGTTCAGATCGACCGTCGTGGCGTCCAGATCAATCACATCAGCGGTCACGTTTTGAACATCGATCGTTGCTGCCGTCACGTCGAGCAATTCGAGATCGACACCGCCGCCAACATCCGCTTGAAAGTCCGCATTACCAGTGCCCGCCGTGACTGTCAGGTCGTCGTTGCCGTCCGCGTTTTGACCGTTCACCGTACTGGCAAATGTAACAGTACCAGTACCAGTATCTGTATCGATCGCGACCGCGCCATTGATGGCCACCGTGCCACCAAAGTCAACGTTGTCATTGGTCGTGGTGATGTCGCCAGCCGTCGTCACGGCGCCACCGTTTTGATCAAACGCACCGTCCAGCGTAATGTCCCCCGCCGCAGCGATGGTCAAGGTGCCCGCGTTGTTGATCGTTAGCGTATCCAACGGATTAGTGCCGCCAACCGCCAAGTCGAACGAGATGTCCGAAGCGGCGTTCGTAGTCGTGACCGTCAGGCTATTAGTCTCCGTGGCCACGCTGTCGACCGTGTCATTAAAGGCAATGCCCGTCGCGCCCGAGTCGTCGAGCGTGACACCACCAGCACCGATCAATACTGGATCGTTAAACGTCATCGTACCGCCGTCGGTGTTCAAGTTCGCATTGATCACCGTGTTGCCAGCGGCATCCGTGGTAATACTGGCAATTGGATTCGTGCCACCAACAACGCCGTTAAAAGTCGTATCGCCGCTGCCGATGACCACCAAGTCCGAATCCGTGCCATCATCGTCGACAGCGTTGAAGGTGATATCCGTACCATTCAAGGTCACCGTCCCTGGGCCCAGGATCACGGAGTCGCCATAGGTCTGAGTCGTATCAGTCGTGAACGAAGCCGTGTTGATAAACGTCGTGTCGTTCGCCTCGCCATTGGCGACGGTTAACGAATTCACGTTGTTGATGTCACCAGCGATCGTCAACGTTTCCGTGCTATCGCCATCCGCGTCGATATCAAACTGCAGGTCACCGTTCGTGCCCGTACCGTTCAAGTCGATCGTCGTGAAGTTGGCTCCACCATCGGCATTGACGGTCAAGTTGGCTCCATCCGTTCCATTGTCCGTAGCGACGGCCGCCAGTGTGACATCGGCATCACCAGCGCCAGTGGCGCTGATCGTGACCGTGTTGTCGCCGTTGTCCAGAGTGATTCCGCCCGTGGCGCCAACACCGATGTTGACGTTGCCATTGACGGCACTCAACGCACGCGCTGCGGAAGCGTCAATTTGCACGTCGTTGAAGTTCGTGGTTGTCAAGGAACCGTTGGTTGTCGAGATATTGTCGTTGATATCCAGAATATCGTCGTCGTCCGTGCCGCCCGAGAAGCTGGCACTGGCAACGTTGGAAATCTGACCGGCGTTGATTGTCAGAGTCGCGGCAGCATCGTTGTTGTCCGTGTCAATACTGATGCTCAAGTTGCCGTCGGTCGTGTCGTTAAGATTGATGGTCGTAAACGTCGCGTTGCCTTGAGCCAAAACGTTGAGGCTGGCCGCTGTGCCGCCGGCACCATCGTCGACGACGTCATCCAATTCGACATCGCCACCGCCATTGGCTTCAATCGTCACGGCGTTGCTGCCGCCATCCAATGTGATCTGGTTCACGTTGTTGTCAAAGTCGACATTGCCGTTGTTGGCTGTGATCATCCGATTTGCCGAAGCATCGATGTTGATATCGGAGTTGACGTTTTGAACTGTTACGCCTGTGCCCGCGTCGACATCGCCATCCAGGTTAACGACATCGGCAGTATCGATCGTGACCGAACCTGTCGCGGAAGTCACCAAGCTATCAAAGTTCATCGTGTCGTTCGTGCCTTGGCCGTTCACCGTGATGGCTCCGCCCGTAGAAATGGCACCGTTGACATTCAACGTGGCTGTGTCGTCGCCATCGGTATCCAGATTGATATCCAGCACACCCGCGTCCTCGCCGTCGCCGTCAAGAGTGATGCCGTTGACATCGATATTAGTCCCCGCATCGATTCGTAATGTGGCGTTGCCATCCGCACTGTCCGTGAAGTTCACGTTTGCTGCCGAGACTGCGGCCGAAGCGTCGATCAAGTTCGTGGTCGTACCCCCCGACAAGTCCACGCTCGTCACGCCCGTGCTCAAGTCAACGTCGCCGCCGTTCGCCAACAGATCGACGCCGGCACCCAAATCGACTTCGGTGTTGACGTTCGAAATTGTGATGCCAGCGGCGCTGGTCACGTCGCCGGTCAAGTTGACTTGGTTGATCTCATCGATCGAAACCGATGTGTCTGAGCTGGTGACTGCTACCAAGTTTGCTGTGTCGTTGTCATTTCCAGTACTGCCCGCAATTGAGACTCCACCGGCATCCAACGTGCCCGCATTCAACGTGCCGCCGTCACCTTCCCCATTGAAGCTAACACTCAAGTCACCATCGGTCCCAGCCGCACCCGTGCCGCCAAGATCAACAGTGCCGAGCGTGACATCGTCATCACCGGAAACCGTCAGGTTGGCATTGTCGGCGGAAGCCGTCACATTGGCCAAGCTAATATCGGCCGCATTGCCACCATCCGTGGACGAAATCATGTTCGTCCCTGTACCAGATAAGTTAATGGCCGAGACATTCGTAGTCGCCGAAACGCCACCGTTTTGCGCTGTCAAATCAACATTTGCTGCCAAATCGACACCACCGGCTGCGTTCTGTAGCGTGATGCTGGTTCCGGCAGTGACGTCGGCGTCCAAATCGATATCGTCATTGGCGCCATTATCGCCCGCTCCACCGGACAGGGTGAGAGACGTACCGGCGTTCAAACCGGAGGCAGTCAATGTCGCTGTACCGTCGGCGTCCGAATCCGCGGTTACCGAGATTGCGCCGCCAACCGTGGCAGTGGTGATGTTCACGTTGCCTTCAGAATCAACCGTCAGCGAGTCGTCATTACCCGGATCGGTGACCGTGCCCAGCGTGACATCTGCATCGGCATTACTTTCCACCGTCACTGTGTTGCCACCGGCTTCCAGTTCCACATTGCCTGTGATCGAAGCCGCACCGGCTGTTGCGTTGTACGTCGTTCCATTTAAATTCGTGACAGTGCCTGAATCGACATCAATCGTGCCTGCTTGAACGTTTTGCAGGTTCACCGTCGCGCCATCGATCGTCAAGGCTTCCAAGTCCTGGCCGCCACCAACACTCTGCGCGCCAGCTTGTCCTTCAACATCACTCTGCAAGTCAACCGTGCCACCGGTACCGCCATTGATCGTCAAGTTATCCGTACCGGCCGCGTTGGCACCATCAATCTCGTCACGAATTGTGACATTGGCACCTGCCGCACTACCGCCACCATCGGTGGTGTCGAGAGTGCGATCTCCGTTAACCAACACTGTGTCGTTGATCGTGATCGAATTGCCTTGAGTGACTATGTCGGCGTTCAAGGTCGTCGTGTTGCCGTCTCCGTTGACTGTGATCGAGGCGTTGTCGTTACCGGTAAGTTGCCCATCGATGACTACGTCGCCGCCGCCTGCTCGCAAGATCACGGGATCAACAAACGTGACGGCGTTGGCAGTGATCTGCCCCGTCTGATTCGCTCCACTTCGACCGATCGAAATCGTGTCGAAATCGTCATTTTGCAAGTTATCGATATCCGCTTGAGAAAGCGTGAACGTTCCTGCAGCCCCCGCCAGTCCGATCGTGTCGGTATTGTCATTCGGTTGTAAAACGATATCCGCGTTCTCAGCCGCCGCGGAAATGTTACCCGTGATGTTGATGTCATCGGCGGTGAACGTCGCCGTGCCACCACTGATGGTTGAGAGTCCCAGTGTTAGCAAGTCGATGTCGTTGATGTCGATGTTATTGGCCGCGCCTGAGTTCGTGATCATCAGGGCATCGCCGGTGTCGTCGTCGTCAAAGTCGTTGTTGGCATTATCAAGTGCTATGGAAGCATTTCCTGCGTCCAAAGTCGTTGTCCCAGCAACACTGAGCACTCCAGCTCCAGAATCAACGATCATGCCGCCAGTCCCAAGACCGGTCGTATTTGTGTCAACGCTCAAGTTGCCACCAATGGTGGCCGTACCTGTGAAGTCCACAGAGTCGTTGTTCGCCACCAGGTTGCTCATGTTGGCATTGGCGGTGAAGTTAGCCGTAGTCGTCACCGTGTCGAACGTGATTCCATTGGCATCAGTAATCACGCCAGTTGCCGTATCCGTTACGGAGACGGCACCTTGAAAGTCATTATTGATCGAGTCAATCGTGACGTTGTTTGTGTTGGCGTCAAACGATGCAGTTCCCGAAACAGTGAGCGTTCCGCTGTCCGTGACGTTGCCATCAGAGTCGAGAACCAAGTTCCCGACAGTTGTGTTACCACTGAAATCAGTACCATCGTTTTCAGTAATGCTTGCTGTTCCAGCCGTTGTCAGCGTGATGCTGGCTGCCATGAAGTTATCGCCAGCTTGATCGCCCAACGTGATGTCACCCGTCGCGGTCAAGACAGCCGTATTGTCCGCTTGGAAATCAGATGTGGCCGCATCCGTAATGGTTGCCGTACTCATCAAGGTGATGGTTGTTCCGAGCGCCCCATCGAGAACCATATCGCCTATTTCGGTGATGTTGATGGCACCACCGTCAAAGGTCAATGTGCCGAACATGTTGGTTCCATCCAACGTAATGTTCGAGCTGTCGTTCGAAATAAATCGCGCATTATTGGTGACGGTGATTGATGCGCCATTGGCGTCAGTGATCGTTCCCGTAGCGCGCAAGTCAAGGTCTGTGGCTACATTCGTTCCTGTTAGCACCATTGCATTGTCTTGAACAATGGTGGCAACGCCCGAATTAAAGTTCAAAGCGCCAAACATTACCGTATCCGTGGGCAATTCACCCATGATGACAGACGCACCTTCAAAGCTGGCCGTGCCGCCAACTGAGGTCGACACACCATTCGGGTCGGTCACCGCGGCAACGGCATCCACGGTCAAGTCGCCGTCGATTGTTGAGCTTCCGATTTCGATACTGTTGGCGTCGTCAAGTGTAACATTGTCGGCGCTCGTAACGACGACAGTCGTGAAGTCGTTTCCTGCATCATCCAATGTGATATCATTTGTGCTACCCGCAGCAATTGTCGCTGTATTCTCGACTTGAATCGCGCCTGTTCCCGTCACATCGCCATTGGCCGTGATATTCAACGGCGCATTACTTCCGCCGTCTAGAACAATCCCTGCCAACGAAACCGTGCCACCCGAGTTGATCGTTAGTTGCGCTGGGCCTGCGGCTGAATCAGTAATGGCACCGAGGCTCACAGTACCCGTTCCACCTGCGGAAAATTGATTCGTGCCGCCCGTTCCATCAATATCGATGGTGACGTTCGATGACGCGCTTAGGTTGCCGTTTGTAGCGTTGAGATTATCGCCAGCTTCGAGAGTTAGGGCGGCATTGTTGATCGTCAGACTTGTGCCAGCGGTCACGTTGTCATCAATATCGATGGTGTTATTTCCGCCGTCACCATCGAGCACGATGGAACTGGCCGTGCCATTGTTGGTGCTCAGACCGACGGGCAAATTGATCGTGTCGTCCCCGCCCCCAAGGAGCACTTGAACCAGTTCCAATGCATTGAAGTTGGCAGGCGAAACGCCCGTGAAATCGATGGTGTTGGCATCCGCATCACCGAGGATGTCGATCACTTCCACGTCGGCGGGCACGACGTTGCCGCCAGTACCACTACCACCGGCGACGTTGGCCCCATTGACCAAGACCTCGTCACCCACAACTGTGATGTCGATGTCATTGTCCGTGGCAATGTCAATGTCGAGTGTGCCCGTGCCGGCATCAAAGGCAATGGTGGTCAAGAGCTTTTTGTCTTCCAGCTCCTCCACGCTAGGAGTCATTTGGACACCTGTGTCATGGGTTTCCAACGCTTTCTTAATGCGGCGTTTCTTTTCTCGTCGCAAGCGTCCTCGGAGGAGAGCCGAGAACATGCGGTTGACAACATCTTTGTAACGACCGTCGAACAAGCTACCTGACAACATGGATAAAAGTCCTTCCCTTACAAACGCTTGCTGATAATACGTATATATGTGGTCGTAAAGCCACATGCTCATGAGTACAAAACGTTGGGGTGTCGCGTCTTACGTGGTAAGTGAATGTGCTCGAAGTAAAATTGCTAAAATTGATATAATCCCTAAGGTTCGCAGGGCCTCTAGGATAGTTATTTTTCCTTAAATTGCCCAAACTACTTGTGGGGCTTTGGTTTGTCCAGTTTGAATTGAACCGTTTTTGCGTTTCTTGTTCATGCAAATGTTCAGTTCCCTGGCGTCTGGATTTTGAATGTTTGGCCAGTGACTTGAGCTGTTTTCCGCGCAGATAATCAGTATTGCTAGCTGCCGAAAAGAGCGATGGCGCGGCGCGCATGATGAGCGGCTTAGAGGACTCAACACAGAGAATTGTTACCTGTGAAATTACAGGACGTGTGTACACAAATTACTCCGGATTATTCCGGTTGTATCGGATCTATCGGTATAGACGCGCCGTAAGTACAAAAAAACAAAAAACACCTCTAGCTCAACTTAAGAGCGTTTCTGGACGTCGTAAGTCAATGATTTCAAACGTTTTATGCACCACGCATTAGAGTTTGGCGATTTTTTGTTTTGTCAAAATTACACAAGAAAAATCGCCAATTTGTGCCCAAGAGTGGGTGCCTGAACTGCGCAGTAATCGCACATGCCCACTTTTCCTGCCCTGTTGCGCCGCGCTCGCTTGAATTGGCGTTGTCACTTACTGGAATTCGCGGCCTTGCCGAAATCGGCATTTTGTGCCCAGTCGCGAAACCAGCTAAGGACGCACGCGCATCGCGCACGCAAATGCAAACTCACTAAGAGCTTGCAAAACTGCGGATCATCTGACGTCGACGATTGTTAAGATTCGTCGTGCTCGCGTACCGAAAGAGCGTGTCCGCAGTGAAGATATCGCCAATGTTTTCCCTATTTCTTTTAAATTCTCCAATTCCCACCTGAAGTCGCGCTACTTGCACCATGTTGCACCGCTTGATTGTGAGACTCGCTGGATTGGTTCTCATCCAAGCCCGTCCGTTACTCGTAGTCCCATTTCATGATCCAAGGATCCTGCATTCGCTTCTGAAACGCCTTCAGCTTCGCTTGATAGGCTTCCAGCACCTTGGCGAATTGAGGATTGATGGCTAGGTTCTTGGACTCATTTGGGTCTGCATAGATGTCGTAAAGTTCGAAGCGGGGTCGATTTATGTACTGTCCCACCGTTTTCTTGCCATACGGGGCATCTTTGCCTTTGCGGAATTGAGCCTGCCAACTGGAAGCCGCCCAGAGGTCTGACGCGAACGGATACGGCAAACCATGCGCGATATTCCAGATCAGCTTGTACTTCTTATCCCGTACGACTCGCATGGGGTAATACATTTGAATTTCATGAAATGTGTGCGACGCGAACACGGTCTCCCAGTGCTCGGCATCCGCATTACCAAGGATCGGGATCCAAGATTTGCCGTGATAGGACGTGTATTGGGCTCCGCGGTTCTCCTTGAGATTCTCGCCCCGATCCTTCCAGTACTTATTGGCATTCAGCGGGTCTTGAGGCCCGTTGGTCTTGGCATCCAGCCCGCCAGCAAAGTCCAGCAGCGACGGAGTGATATCGATGTGGCTGATCATTGCCTTCGAGACCACGCCGCGTTTTTTCTGATAGGGGTTACGGACGACGAACGGCACCTTCAAGCCACCTTCATAGACGGTAGTTTTGCCGCCCGAAAAGGCCATGCCGTGATCGGATGTAAACACGATCATGGTTTTGTCATAGAGACCAGCTTCCTTCAGGATTTCCACCAAGCGACCGACGCCCTGGTCGATCCGCGAGCACGATTGGTAGTATTGGGCCAGTTCTTCGCGAGTCTCGGCGGTATCGGGCAAGAAGTCTGGGATCGGCACCTTGGCTGGATCATAGAACACCTCGTCGATGCCCTGGTGAGAGCCACGGTTTGGTTTGTTGCCGAACAGATCGGCCTTCAATTCCAGTTTCGAGGTTTGGTCTTTCCCGCCGCCTCGGTGAGGGTCGCTGGTCCCGAAATAGAGGAAAAATGGCCGCTCATCTTCCGTGTCGGTGATAAACTCGCGAGCCGCATTGGCCATCTGCAGAGCGTTGCGGCCGTTGCCCTTGATGTATTTCTCGAATCGGTAGACCTCTTCGGGAGCCACGTGGTACTTGCCAATCTGAGCGGTCCGGTAGCCGGCTCGAGCCAAGACTCTCGGCATGGCCAAGCTGATCACGTTGTAAAACGACGAGAACTTGTGAAACGCGTGCTGGTGACCGTACTGCCCGTTTCGGTGGTTGTGCAGGCCAGACATGACAACGGACCGGCTGGCGCTGCAGCTAGCCGTTGTGGCAAAAGCGTTGGTAAACCGAGTGCCATCGGTGGCTAAGGCGTCGATGTTGGGGGTCACCGCAATCGCATCGCCATAACATCCCAGCGTGGGGCTTTCATCATCGGTGATGAAAAAGATGATGTTCTTCTCGGCGGCCTGCGAAAGCGAGCAAGCGAGCAGCAATAGCAAACACGAAAAGCCGATTGAGCGACTCATGAGATTCTCCGGTTGGTAATCAAAGCACGCTCCGCGTGTTCGTTCGTGGCAGTTTTCCGCATCGAGCCTGAATTGCCACTTTGCGTATCCATAACAATTGCGCCCAACCGCCTACTATCCGAGAATTCTCCCACGAATCAAGCCTCGGCTCTGGTGAATCCAGACGACGGAATGCGATGAGGCATTTTTCGAAACACTAATCGGCGCTAATTCTGCGCGCATTGAGAATTCGTAACGCGCTCGACTTTATGTCGGGGGTTCTCGCGTTTTTTCACTACGACACGACGAATAGTGCAGAGACGCGAGAACCCCTGAGTTCAACTCAGGGGCGTTTGAACAATTGAAGGACAGAGCTAGTCTTTTCTGATTAGCGTTCAATAGTGTCGATTAGCGTTCCCAACCAGTTTCCCCCGTTCCCTTCCCCGAACGCATCGAAGTTGATAGAAGCCAACTGACGAATCTATGATCTTTGGGGAGCGGAATGATGTTGGATGGTGGCGAAACCCTGTACGCGCGGCTTGGCGGTTACGATGCGATCTCGGCGGTGGCGGATAATCTGTTACCGCGATTGATGGGCGACGATCAATTGGGCCGCTTTTGGGCTCATCGAGGCGATGACGGAATCGCTCGAGAGAAACAGTTGCTGATCGACTTCTTGGCTCATAACGCTGGTGGCCCCATGTATTACACGGGGCGCAACATGACCTTGGCTCACAAAGGCATGAGAATCTCCGAGTCCGACTGGTCCAGATTCTTGGGCCACTTGAACAACACGCTGGATCATTTCAATTTGGGCGAAGCCGAGCGAAACGACGTGCTGGGCTTCATCGAAAGCACGAAGTCCGAAATTGTCGAGGCGTAATCGTGCAAGCTCCGATCACTGAACAACTCGAGCGCGTATTCGCCAACAAAGGTGACTCACAGTACGGATTCGAAGCCGTCACGCAACTGGAACACGCATTGCAAGCCGCGACCCTTGCCGAGGCAGAAGCGTCGACGCCCGAGTTAATCGCGGCGGCGCTGTTGCACGATATCGGTCACTTGCTACACGATTTGCCTGATGATGCGACGGTGCGAGGTATCGACGACCGGCACGAAGTTCTGGGGCAACGATTCCTGGAAAGCTACTTCGGCTCGGCAGTCACCGAGCCGGTGAAGTTGCATGTGGACGCGAAACGATTTCTGTGTGCCACGGACAGCAGCTACGAGTCTCAACTGAGCGAACCGTCGCGGCAGAGCATGAAGCTTCAGGGCGGAATCATGACGCCGGCCGAGGTCGAAGCGTTCTCGGCATTCACTCATCATCAAGAAGCCGTGCGATTGCGGCGCTGGGACGATTTGGCAAAAGTCGTCGATCTGAAGACGCCGCCGTTGACACATTTCCTGGAAATCATCGCGGCCGAAGTTCCCATTTCCGAGGTGTCCGAGTGACTCGCACGCAGCCCGAAGCATCGTTCGACGTCGCCGTTGTTGGTGCTGGAATTGTGGGGCTTGCGCATGCGTGGGTGGCCGCTCGACGTGGACATCGCGTGGTTCTTTTCGATCGATCGCCGCAAGCTCATGGTGCTTCGATCCGCAACTTCGGCATGGTGTGGCCCATCGGGCAGACTCTGGGCGTGTGCATGGAGATCGCGCTTCGGTCCAGAGAACTCTGGCTCGAGTTTGCCGAACAGTCCAGGGCATGGGTGAATCCGTGCGGTTCGATCCACTTGGCACACCGCGAAGATGAGCTGCCAGTGCTCGAGGAGTTTTGCTCGCTGGCTAAAGGCGACGGATTGCCCGTTCGCATGCTGTCGAAGCAAGAAGTCTTAGACCTTTCTCCGGCCGCCAATCCGTCCGGACTGCTTGGTGGGATGCACAGCGATTTGGAATTGTGCGTCAATCCGCGCGAAGTGATCGCTGGGATGCCCGAGTTCTTGATAGAGAAATGTGGCGTCGAAACACACTTCAACACGCTGATCACTCAGGTCGGCAGTGGTCAATTGACGGCTTCTGATGGGCGAAGCTGGCAGGCGGATCGAATCTTCGTCTGCAGCGGCAGCGATTTTCAGACGTTATTTCCTCGCGTCTTCCTGGGATCAGGACTGCGGAAGTGCAAGCTACAAATGATGCGCACGAAGCCTCAAGCCAGCGGCTGGCGAATCGGGCCACATTTGGCAAGCGGCTTGACCTTACGGCACTATCAATCGTTCACAGCCTGCCCGTCACTCGAAGCGTTGAAACAAAGGGTCGCCAATGAGACGCCCGAGCTGGATCGATTCGGAATCCATGTGATGGCCTCTCAGAACAACGCCGGCGAAGTGATCCTGGGTGACTCACACGAGTATGACGACCAACTGACGCCTTTTGATAAGTCCCAGATTGAAGCATTAATGCTGCGAGAACTTGCTAAGATCATCAAGCTGCCCGATTGGGAAATCGCCGAACGATGGCACGGAGTTTACGCCAAGCATCCCCATGCGTTGATTTTCTACGCCGAGCCAGCCGATGGAGTTCATGTTACCGTCGGTCCTGGAGGTGCCGGCATGACGATGTCCTTCGGGTTGGCTGATCAGGCTTGGCGAGATATCGAAGAAGTTTGAATGGAATGTCCAATGCCCAACAAGGAATTTCGAAGGTCGAAGTAAGATGTTCTTGTCTGGCACGCAACTTCTTCCTTGGACCTTCGAAATTCCTTATTGGACATTGGACATTCCATCTCACACCACAATTGCTACTAAGAAAACCGTAATTCACCATGTCAGAGCCGTTTCGTCATTTGAAAGCCGTTATCTTCGATTGGGCGGGAACTACAGTTGATCACGGCAGTCGTGCGCCAGCATTGGTCTTTCGTGAAATCTTTCATCGGCAGGGCATCGAGATCACGTTGGCTCAAGCACGCGGGCCGATGGGGCTTGCCAAGCGAGACCACATTGCCGCCCTTCTACGGCTGCCAGATGTTCGCGAAGCTTGGCTTGGGCAACACGGTGCCGAGGCCACGGACGCCGACATTGATTCGCTGTACGCCGACTTTCTGCCGCTTCAAAAAGAAACACTGGTAACGCACACCGAAATCATCGATGGTGTGGTTGATTCGGTCGCCCAGTGTCGTCAGCGCGGGCTTTCCATCGGGTCCTCGACTGGATATACGCACGAGTTGGTTGATGTCTTCGCCGAGCAAATCGCGCAGCAAGGCTATCGCCCCGATTGCGTTCTGTGTTCAGAAGATGCTCCGCAGGGTCGTCCAGCGCCGTGGTTGATCTTCAACGCCGCTCAGCAAATGGGCGTCTTCCCAATGTGCCACATTGTGAAAGTGGATGACACGACTCCCGGCATCGAAGCGGGCAAGAACGCCGGTTGCTGGACGGTCGGAATCACTCGGACTGGAAACGAAGTAGGTCTCACCGCGGCCGAGTTCGCGGCTCTCTCGGCAGACGAACAAAACGAGCGGCTCACTACAGCAGCCAACAAGCTAAAAGCGGCAGGTGCCGACTTCATACTAGAGTCCGTGGCTGAGCTGATCCCGCTACTGGAAGAAATCAACGATCGGCTCAAGAACGGAGAGCGTCCGTAATCTCTCCTACTTCCCAGGCAACTCCCAGACTACCGAGAAATCGTCCTCATGAAACATGCAATTGACGGCCCGTGACAAGAGCACCATTGACGGACCGTCGCCTGGGTATTGATTCAGCAGCTCGCCGAGTACTTGCACGGCTTTGTTGTGATCTTGCTGTTCGAAGTGATCCAAGGCCTCGACATAAAGGTCCATTTTTTCTCGATCGCTCGCCGACGCGTTGACAAGTTCGTAAAGCTGAATTGGTTGGTCGATATTGACAACCCGCGCGCTGCACACTCGGCGAGAATCAAAAGATTTGTCCAAACCCGCAAAGGTCGAGCCTGTTGATGACCGATTTTGGTTTCGGTGCGCTCGGCGATGATCAGCCGCCAGATCGGATCTGTTTTGCGCAGCGTGTACGCATCGTCTTCGCCAGTGCATTGCCGACCCAATTCGACAGGGCCAGAAAACTCACCCGAATAGACTGTGCTTGAACCTTCTAGGATTCTGACTCGGAAGTCCGCGCTCATGACGTTAGATTATGGTCTTAAGGGTCCTCGACATCCGTGTGAGGATTGGATCGAATGACCTAATACCAACGGTAACGGTACTCCCCCTTTCAAAGTCAAAGCCGGTTACGCTCTACTGAGCACCAGCTATCTCATAGATTATCCGAGAATTGGACAGCGAAACAACAAGAGATCGCAAGAAATGCAGGAACCTTACCTCATCCAACTCGGAAATCGACTCAGCCAAGGCCTAACTCAGATGGCGCCCGACCGTCGCGAGCGGCATCGTCAGTTCATTTTAAGCCACCAGATGGAAGATGGCGGATTTAGGGGGCGTGAGGGGGACTCGGACCTGTATTACACCAGCTTTGCGGTTCGAGGCTTGGCGATGTTGGGCGGTTTAGGAGGAATAGAGTGCGATCGGCTGTTCGAATACGTCAAGAGTCACCGTGACCAGCAACTGAACGTGGTCGATCTCGTCAGTTGGCTGTATACCGCATTGGCGGTCCAGATTTTTGGCGGGCAAGACGTCTTTGCCGATGCCAACGGTGATTGGCCTGATAAGATCGCCGAGCAGATGGAATCCGTCCGCACGGAAGACGGTGGCTACGCGAAATCCGTCGAGGGAGCGTCTGGCAGCACGTACCATACGTTTTTGGTCGCGTTGACTTACGAGCTGATTAGCAAGCAGGTACCTCGGCCAAATTCCTTGGTCCAATTTGTCTACGATCGCCAGCGAGATGATGGTGGCTTTGTCGAGATCGCGGCGATGAAACGAAGCGGCACGAATCCGACTGCTGCCGCAGCCGCCTTGCTGAAGATCTTCGACGCCTTGGATGACGAATTGTGTGATGATGTCCGCGAGTACTTGGGCTTGGTGCGAGGAGCCGAGGGAGGTTTTCAGGCCAACACCAGAATTCCCTTCGCCGACGGTCTCTCGACATTCACGGCATTACTGACAACGCTGGATTTGGACTTGGATCCCGTGATCTCGCCCGCGAAGATTGAGGAGTTCATTGCTGGAGATCTCGAGTTCCCAACGGGCGGCTTTCGAGGTGCCAGTTGGGATGAGCAAGCGGACGTGGAATACACTTTTTATGGGTTGGGCACGTTGGGGCTTCTTTGGTCATGACCGTTTCGCTACTGCTGCTATTGCAACTTTCCCAACTCGGCGATCCGTCGTCCGCTGAGATCGAGGACCTGCGGTCTCGGCTGAAGATTCATGTCGACACGCCCGCCGTCTTGGTGCGGAACGTTCCGGTCAGCAAAATCAGTATTCGCATCGAAAGCGAAACACCGCAGTTAGTGGAAGCCATCAGCCCGAAACTTTCTCTTCGCAATGTGCGGATGACAGTGAAGGGAAAGGAAGTCGTGTTGCCCGCATTCGATCAAGGGCAGCTTGAGTTGACATCGGATCTGGCCAGCGGCACTAAACTCTATGTCGATGGTCCGCTGGACATCGAATTTGGATCAAGCACACTGGCGGCAAGACCGGTACGCTTGCTGTCCGGTTGGACCAGTCTCATCCCGCCGCTCTTAGCAGTCGCTCTGGCAATCATATTGCGAAACGTGTTTGTCGCACTGTTCGCTGCCGTGTGGACCGGAGCCACGCTGTTATTGTTTGCCGAGGTCCCGGAGTCGTCGAATTTCTTAAGCTTCCTGTTCAGCGGTTTCTTGCACACGTTGGATACGATCATCTTGGACGAGTTGGTGCAGCCAGACGATCCTGGCAAGGATCATATGCTGATCACACTCTTCACGGTTTTCCTGGGCGCCATGATCGGCGTGATGTCTCGCAGCGGCGCGACAACCGCGCTGGTCAATCGAGCCGGCCGACTGACAGAAACTCGCGAACGCGGACAGCTACTGACTTGGGCCATGGGGATGGTCGTGTTCTTTGACGACTACGCCAATACGCTGCTCTTGGGCGGCACAATGCGGCCGGTGGCGGATCGCTTGAAGATCTCTCGCGAGAAACTCGCCTTCTTGATCGACTCGACAGCGGCACCGATTGCTGGTCTGGCGTTGGTCTCGACCTGGGTCGGTTTCGAGATCGGTCAAATCGAGGAAGGTTTCGCTGGCATCGGCGTCGAAGTGAACGCTTTCAGCCTGTTTGTCGAGTCCGTGCCTTACCGATTCTACCCGGTGTTTTTAATCGCCTTTGTGGCCATGATCGCTTGGACGGGTCGCGACTTTGGCCCGATGTTCTCCGCCGAGACAAGATCGATACAAACTGGTGTTCTGGGCAAGGGCGTCGAACAAACTGACGACTCCGCCAATGAACCCGAACCACGTAGGCCACTTGTCCGAAATGCCGTGATTCCCATCTTTGTATTGTTGAGCTTACTGGTGGCTGGGTTGTGGTGGACGGGGGCTTCCGCGATCGCTGAAGAGAACGCGGCACTTGCCGACGGCGCCGAGCCGGTGGCTGCCACGTTTCGAAACATCCTGGGCTATGCCAGCGGAAATCGTGTCTTGCTGGCATCGTCGTTTCTGGCTTCGCTGGTGGCGGTGGGCTCGACCTTGGTGTCTCGCTCATTGACTCTGAACGAAGCGATTGACGCCTGGATCGAGGGAGCCAAGAGCATGTTTTCGGCACTGGTTGTGCTTGTGCTCGCCTGGTCAATCGCCACCGTTTGCGATGCGTCGCACTTGAGCACAGCCGGCTTCTTGGTCGAGTCGACGTCGGGCATTCTGGACTCGCGTTGGCTTCCCGCGATTTCGTTTGTGCTGGCTGCCGCCGTGTCGTTCGCGACAGGTAGTTCCTTCTCGACGATGGGTCTGCTAATGCCGTTGTCGATTGCCGTGACGTTTCAAGTTATGGGTGAGGTCGAGTCCTCGCACCCAATCATGTTAGCAACCATCGGTGCAGTTCTGGCCGGTTCAATCTGGGGCGATCATTGCTCGCCGATCTCCGATACAACGGTGCTCTCGTCGGCAGCCGCCGGCTGTGATCATCTAAGCCATGTGGCAACACAGTTTCCGTATGCGTGTTGCGTTGCCTTTGTCGCGCTGTTACTGGGCTACTTGCCAATCGGCGTGGGTTATACAGTCTGGTTGCTGATTCCGCTCGGCATTGTAGCCTTGTATCTGCTCGTCCGATTCGTGGGAAAAAAACCAAGTAGTTGAGAATTGGTGCTATTGAAGCATCACCACCTCGGACACAGTCAGACTCGACTTGGAGATCTTGACACGCGCGCCACATCGGGCTGGGCGGGGTGATACGTAGCGAACTGATCAACAGAGCGAATACGGGAATGCCTGATCTGGTCGAGCGTAGCCGCTACCGATAACGCAGAAGAACTCTAAGCCTGCTGAGCTAACTCAAGCGTTTTAGCGTGTTGGGTTGAGGTCTCCTGGTATCGATCCCGCAGATCGAGATTGGTGAGATAGATTGACGCGTAATTCAAGATGGTCGATAGGATCAGCAGCGCCAGCACAAAAATGCTCGCGTCCATGCACTGGTCCACAGAGTCACGGCCAACGTGGGTGAGGCGAACTGTAAGAAATACGGCAAATCGTTCTTGTGCAACTTGCTGGCGTGCGGGTTGATGGCCAGCTCTTGGTACAGGTGTGAGGGCAGCGTGTTGGCCTCGGTCACTAGCGTCGGACTCTCAAATCGCTCTTTCAGAATCAAGGCAATCAACGCGGCCAAGCTGTCGGTGAAGCCCTCTTTAGCGACAATTGTAACTGGTAGCGCGACAGCGGTGATCTCCGACTCTGGAAGATTGTCCGTCACACTAAAGCCACCTTTGGGAATCAAAACTTCTTGAAGATAGGGATACATCTTGGAGACAGCTTTCGCGTGCTCTAAGTTGATCACGTGCAGCCTTGGATTCTTTCCCAATCGTTGCACCAATTCGGTTTCCGGGGGCAACAGAAAGAACGCGGCATCAACATCTCCTTGCACGATCAGTTTTTCGTCATCTGTCGCATGTCTCGGCACGAATTTGGAGTTCTCTTCGGTTATCCCGAACAGTGTGACAATTTCCTCAGCCAATCGGCGAGTTCCTGAAGCCTCGGGCCCAATCGCCAGCCGTTTACCCTTCATGTCCGTGATTTCGCGAATATCGGAATCGGCTCGTGCGAAGATGAACAACGGCTCGATCATCACAGCACCCAATGATGTGACATGCTGGCAATCTTGAGGATTCAACTCTTGAGCCACGAATCCGAGGTCCGCAGCGTCCTTGTCGCCAGCATTCAGTCGTTTCACAATGTTTGTCGTGTCATCAACATTGACAACTTCCGCCTCGACGCCAACTCTTCCCAATTCCTCTTTCAGATAGTGCGCAGTCGAGTCAAAAAAGCCACCCTTCGGTCCGGCTTCAATTCGAATGTTATTGGGAGGCATCGTGACCAACACGGTGACACCAAACACAATCACCAATAACAATGGTGTGTAAATGAAGTGTAGACGAAAGAAAAACATGCCAACCTCGCTCTAGCCTTAGCTTCCGCATCAAGTCGGGAAACTGACACCTATCGATACAACATCGGAGGGCATTGACAAGGCTAATTCGCAATACCCAGTTGGATAGCAGATAAAAGAAATACAGATGCGTAGAATCTAAGATAGACAAGCCGGTGCGTGGTGCTTAATCGATCGTCATTCTTGACTAACGCAGAACAGAATATCTACTTATATATAAATATGTGCGAGTGGTATCTGTCAACGCTCATAGATAATTACGTGGCGTGCGCTTTGATGGTGGGCTCTTCTCATCGCGGATGAACGGAAAATAGCTAGAGTGCGAGGTTCAAGATGCCTACAGTCTGACTTACCCGAATCGGGCAGCGGTCGAGGCCGGACTCGAACCGTCAGGCCACTCAACATCATCGACTGGCATCTTCGATGCAAAGCAGTTCTCGCATCGTTATGTGATAGATGCGGGCATGGCTGTAGCTTGGAGTATTAACGGACCAAGTCTCACCGAATTTCCCCAGGTCGTTAAACGATACAAGGGCTCGATCGTCGAATCGCTCGGCCTTGGCGTCTAAGACCTAAATGTTTACACACATAAGCGTTAAATACAGATATTGATTGATGGCAATCGTGTTGCCGTTGAAGCACCACCATCCGTCGCGTCCTAAGCGACGGTCATCAGCGACGTCGATTCCACGGCTGTTGATCGTCATTTTGGGTACAGCGTGCCCATCGCTGATGCGGTCTCCCCATCCACGTCGGGTACTGGGAAAGGCAATTCCAAATACTCGACGACTTCAGTCTCGACGTTGATTCGAGCAATGCTATTGTGAGGTCCGATGTTGGTTGGTTTTCCTCGTCTTTTGCCCTGGAAGCTGAAACATTGAAAGTAGAAGTGAGGATAGATGCTGAGATTCGCGTGCCAAGCAGGAAAGACTTTGACCGTAGGAGATTCGTTGCCAAGACTCACGCTAGATCGATGAGTAAACTTTCCGGTCTTCGCGTCGTACGAGGTCACATTGACGTTGTTGGTCCACGAGATGCGCTTTGCCTCGCTGACGTCCTTTGTGTTGAGCACAACAAGCTCGGTCAGCGTTTCGTCCAGCCAATAACAATACTTCTCGTCCCAGCATTGAGTGACTTGGGCCTTGCCATTCGGCTTGGCTTTCCAACTCCACAACGGTTCCCTGGCTTGGGCCCATCTACTCGAGTTAGCGTGAGTCCCGCAGGGGATTCGGGTGTACCATGATGTGCTCCTCGTCCAGACAACACAGCAAGACCGCCGTCCGGAAGTTTGCCAAGGATGGGTGTGTTGTAATGCGTCAGCCCTTCGTATGCCGTCCACAGTGGCGAGCCCCTCTTGGCATCAAAGGCTCGCAGATGGTTCTATGCATCTTCGCGGCGTTTTGGATCGTCCGCGCCGAGCGGCTCGACGTTTAGCAGCGTGTTGCCAATTCGAATTGGTTCGTACTGTTTGTTGAAGGGTCGGCCCAGTGTTGGCGTCCAGGCTCGCACCCAGACTTCCTGGCCATCGACTGTCCAACATCCCATCCGCCCGCTGGCATTCCAAAACCAGACATGTTTGCCATCGGTGATCGGTGTGGGACTACTGCTACTGCTGAAACCATAAGCGTAAGAGCTAGGGGCCTTGGCATCGCCAGCAAGATCATGTTTCCACAGAGTCTTGCCGTGTTTGGCGTCGACACAATAAATGACAACATCGCTGCCCTTCTTCTTCGTTGCCCCCACAGCCAAAGGCTTCATTGTCGAGAAGAACAATCGATCTCCCCACACAGCGATGCCGCTCTGGCCAGGTCATTCGCCAGCGAATGTTCTTGTCGTTTTCGGCACTCTACGACAGCGGAATTGCGCCGTCAGTTTTCACCGTCCAGTTATGATTTGGTCCTGCCGCTTGAGGCCAATCCGCTAGACCGACTGAGGACAGAGTGAGCAGAATTGTCAGCGAAGTAATTGCTTGGTGGGTTCTCATTAATCGTCGTCGTTTGAAATCGGGACGGGTTGGTGGAATGGTCACTCGGCGAGTGGTAGCTACTTTGTCTCAACAACCGGCGCCGAGAATTCGGTCGTTGTTGCTTTGGCGTAAAAGCCGACGTACTCGATAGTTTTCACATTTGATGGCAATACAAACTTGAACATCGATCCGTTGACAACAGCTGTGCCAGTACCTTTCGACACATCAAGTTTGACCTCGATCTGAAAAGTGTCTCCTTGCTCGAAGCTGGCCTTCTTGGTGGCAACGCTACCAACATTGCCCCAGCCACCAGCAAACGCGACGTGTTGGTTCATGCCGATAGCTGTGCCAATTTTGAAGCTGTCTTTATTCGTTGGCTTCGACCCAATAACAACGGCACCATTTCGTGTCGTTCCGGTCTTTGGACCGCTTCGATACTTCAGTCGGATTGTCGCCGTTTGCTTGATCGGTTTCTCCAACTTTTGAAAGGCGAGCCCCTCTGTTTGTGGTGACATGGAGTAGCCAAAATCCGCGGCAGTGATGTTCGCACCCAGGACAACATCGAAATCACCCGTCGTATCTTTACCGGCTGCAGGCTCGACAGATTTCTTGCCACCACGATTTCGAGGTTTGTCAAGTTTCCACCAATCGGGGCCTTCCTTGAGAACGGTGGCGTCGTGTTTGATCAACTTTGCCCGCATCTCGGCGAACTTGTCGGGGAACTCGGCCGCGACGTTGGTTGTTTCCTGCCAATCCTTAGCGATGTTGTATAGCTCGAACGAAGTCAAGTTGTCGGAGCCAACGATCTTCCAGTCACCAATTCGCATGCCAAGTCGGTACTGTGTTGGGGCGAGATGATTTCGCCAATACAGCGGTTGCTCACGTTGAATTTCCTTACCCGCGAACAGCGGCAGCAAGCTTGTCCCGTCAATCGTACGATCACCTGGAAGCGGAATGCCCAACGCTTCGCAGATTGTCGGAAAGATGTCCGAGCCAATGACCGGCGTGTCACTGACCGAGCCCGCTTTGATCTTTCCCGGCCAGCGAACAATTCCCGGAACGCGAATCCCACCTTCGTGAGTCGCACGCTTGCGGCCTCGCAAGCCGCCTGTCGACCCGCGCGTTCGGCCGGTCTTCCCACTGCCTTCGGGACCGTTGTCCGAAGTAAAGAAGACGACGGTGTTGTCGCGATAACCCATTTCGTCGACGGCTGCCATCAGCTTACCGAAGGCATCGTCCATCTGAGTGATGTTGCCATGGTGCTGACGAATTCCCTCGGCTTTGATATTCGCGTAGTGCTTCATGTATTCCGGCGCGGACTCGATCGGCAAATGCGGTTCGTGAGTCCAAACGGTGATGAAGAACGGAGTCTTCGATTTCTTTCGGCCTTTAAGCCAGTTGATCGCTTCATTCGCAGCGATCACAGCGCTGGGACCTTCCATACGACCGACGGCCTTCCGGTTGCGCACGTAGTTCGTCGGATTCATGTGGTGAGGCGCCGCGTTGTTCTGCGTTGCCAGCCAATGATCGTAACCGTGATTGTCTGGCTGAGGTTGCTCGTCAGAATTGAACTTCCCATTCAAGTGCCACTTGCCGGCATGGCACGTTTCGTAACCCCGTTTCTTCAACAGGGCCGCAATCGTGATCTCACTTTCACGCAGATGATACATGCTGCCGCTTGGAATCCACCGCCAGACCCCGTTTCGATACGGCGTACGCCCCGTCAGAATCGCTGACCGGGATGGCGAACACACCGAGCATCCCGAATAACACTGCGTCAACCGCAATCCCTCAGTGGCGAACTTATCCAGGTTCGGCGATTTGATGATTGGATGACCGTAACAGCCCAGGTCCCCCCAACCCTGATCGTCTGTCAGAAAGACAATGAAGTTGGGTGTTTCCTTGGACGATTCATCAGCGCCATGGGCAACGGCCAATTGACAAAGGACTGTGACGACAAGGGCCAGAGTGCGGATGCAAAAACTCATGAATGAATCCTCAATTGCAGATTGTGAGCATCGATCATAGACCAACCACCGGAGTGCGAGCCAGTCACCATGACTCTCAATGAGCATCCAATGGTGGTACAGTTGTCAGAAGCCCGGCTTTTTGAAAAAGCCGGACTTCACTCCCAACTCACTCACGCTTTGACGTTCTGATCTTTTCGTTTAACCCGTAGCCGAAGGCGAGGATTTTCCGACATGCTCCTCGCCTTCGGCTACGGGTTAAATGATCAATGCCTTTGGGTTACTGTATGGCATGCCGTTGATCTCGTTGGACAACTTGGAAGACGACCGGCTTGAGGTTTACCGCAACCTGAAGCACACCAATCGCACGCGCTGGCAAAACACGTTTATTGCGGAGAGCAAACGTGTGGTGAGGCGACTCGTGGAGAGCGATTTTGAAATCGAATCCATCTTGGTCAGTCATAAGCGAATCGAGAGCATCAGTGATTGGCTGCCGGCCGACGTGTTGACGTTTGTGTTGCCGCATAGCTTGATCGAGCAATTGATCGGATTCAACTTTCACATGGGAGTTATGGCCTGTGGCAAGCGAAAGATCAATCCGCTGTTGTCCGATTTTGTGAGCACAACGCGACGCTCGACCATCGTTGCTTGCCGTGACGTGATGGATCCCGAAAACATGGGCACGATCATTCGGCTTTGCACGGCTTTTGGTGTCGACGGATTGCTGTTAGGCCATCGCAGTGCGGATCCGCTGTCTCGCCGATCATTGCGCGTGTCGATGGCCAACGCTTTGAACTTGCCCATCATTCAATCATCCGACTTTCAGCAGCACCTCAAGGAATTGCACGAGAGGTGGCAATACGATGTTGCCGGCACTGTGCTGGATGACTCTGCCGAAAATCTAACACAGGCAAACCGTTCTGACCGGCTCGTCATTGTCTTCGGCAACGAATCCGAGGGATTGGATCAAGAAACGCTGAGTCTTTGCAATCGCCAAATCACGTTGCCCATGCAAGGCGGCACGGACTCGGTCAATGTCGCGGTTGCTGCGGGCATCTTCCTCTATCATCTGACGAGACTAGTTTGAGTCGTCGTCGTCTTTCTTCTTGTGACGTTTCCTTCTTGGCTTGGGTTTCGAGTCGGCAATCTTCTTGTCCCATGGCAAGGCTGCTCGCTTACGGTACTGAGGTCGAGCATCTCGCTTGGGCATTTTGTCGACAACCTGCTGGAACTTTGCCAAGACCGGCGCGAGATCGGCGGAGTCTCCGTTGAGCAAATTCGATCTCTCCAGAGGATCGTTCTTCAGGTCGTACAAGGCATTGATCTTGGCACCTTCATCGACCCAAACCTTGTAGCGTTTGTCTCGGATAATGCGTGCCGTGTAATCTTTGACACCACGAACTCCGTCTTTATCCAGCTTGGCGGCACCATGTCCCAAGGCCATGATCCAGTCGCGCGGTGAATCCTTAGCCTTGCCCAAGATCAGTGGCGCGAACGAGCGGCCATCCAAAGTCGCTTCTTCTGGCAACATCGCCCTGCCCAACTCTGCAAAGGTTGGCAACAAATCAGAGAAGTCGGTGAGAGCATCTGTCTCGGCACCAGCGGTGACAAGTCCGGGACAATTCACGATGAAAGGCTCGCAGACGCCGCCTTCGAATTTCGAGGCCTTTCCGCCTGACGGACGCTTGCCCTTCACAGTTCCTCGTAACCCGCCGGAAGTGCCATTGTCGGTCGTGAAGATCACGATTGTTCGTTCACGGATTTTAAGTTTATCCAACGCACCGACCAAACGTCCCACCAAGTGATCTGTGTAGTTCACCATCGCTTTGTGCTTATCCAATTTGCTACTGACCTTCGGTTCGTTTGGTGTATGCACCAACGGACCGTGAGTGAGTGCCATTGGGAAATAGACCATCATTGGTTCGTCGCGATGCTTGGTCATGAAATCGATTAAGAAGTCGCAATACACGTCGGGGCCGAATTTGTCTTTGTGCGTCTTGCTACCCGTGCCGCTTGTGTGAATGTAGGCGTCCCAATAACGCTCGGCACTGGGTGGGTTCTGTGCTTCGAAGCCCGTCCACACACACCACTCGTCGAATCCATGTTTTTTGAGAGCTTCGGGTTCGACGCGGAAGTCGTTGATTTGCCACTTGCCCGCGATCGCTGTCGAGTAACCCGCTGACTTCATCACCGTGGCGAAGGACGTGTACTTCTCCCAATCGAAGTAGCCAACTCCCCAACGCGGCACATCCCAGTGATTGACCCATCCCGTTCGCCACGGATACTGGCCCGTTAACAGAGTGACTCGAGTCGGCGTGCACTGCGGCATCGAATACGCGTTATGGAATTTCAAGCCACCCTTGGCCAGAGCGTCGATGTGTGGAGTCTCGATGTTGTCGGCACCGTAGCAACTGATCCAGTCCTTGCCCAAATCGTCAACCATGATGAAGACGATATTTGGCTTCTCGACGGCTTCCGATTGTTCGGGACTAAGAATGCAAACCACAGTGAGTATGAAGACAGGAAAAGTTTTGAGCATGATGAAGTTCTGAGACCGGTTGATTTGAGAAGTTTGTGAGGTCAAGTGTGCTCGCAGATCACCTGTTTGAGATGTTAGGAGACATGGCTCGACTTTAACGGTTTTGCTTACTGTAGGCAATTTGCTGCTTAGTTCGTTCGCAGCGGCTTCTCGTCCTCAGTCTGTAACGATTGACGGAATTGAAGGTCTTCTGCTGAATTCGCGGAACCCTCGTTCCGATCGGAAGAAGAGGAACAATCGGTGCAATTGATGGCACCGTGTCATTCGCGTCAGGGAAGTGGAGTGAGAATGTCCCGCCGTCCCGCGACTGTCAGGTGGACGAAAGCCGGCAAGATGCCACTGGCTCGATGAGCTGGGAAGGCGCGGTGAGTAGGAAGAAACCAAGCCAGGATATCTGACTCGATGACCAACACTTAACGGCTTCTTCGCGGAAAGGGCCACTGAATGCGAGTCTCGTCACAGCTAATTGTCGTCGTAGCCACAGGCTGCCTGTTGAGCAGCCAAGTGTCTGCGGCGGAGCCATTGCTCAAACGCTTCACGAAGCTATCGTTTGTTGGTCGGAAAACCGGCGAACAAGATCAAACCGGTCGCGTCATCATTCCCGTTATTCAAGAAACCGAAGAAGCAGAATCAGCTGACGATGAAGCTGCCGGGACATCCGAGGGCGAAATACCAACGATTCCCGAAACCGAGGTCACGGCCGAGCCGTTTCCAAGATCGCCGCTTTCCAATGACAACGTCCTAACACCGACGCGAACCGTGAAGCCGCGCGGCCGCGTTGGTAGCTCGGTCACGGTGATCACTGAAGAGCAAATTCGGCAAAGCCAACACACGTACGTTCAAGATGTCCTGCGTACTGTGCCAGGATTGGATATTGCTCGGAGCGGTGGCCCAGGACAGATCACAAGTGTCTTCTTACGCGGCGGTAAGAGCGAGCAGACGAAGGTTTTTCTCGACGGAATTCCCATCAACGATCCCAGCAACGCGGCGCGGTCATTTGATTTTGGCTCGCTAACCTTGGACAACATCGAGCGAATTGAAGTTCTCAGAGGCGCTCAAAGTACGCTTTACGGATCGGATGCCATCGGCGGTGTCATCTACATCACAACGAAACGCGGCGACGGTCCGTTGACGGTTCGAGCAACCTCGGCCGGCGGCACTTTCGACACGTTCAATCAGTCTGCAAGCCTCAGCGGCGGCAACGACAAGTTCTATTACTCTGTTGGTGGCTCGTTCTATGAAACAAACGGCTTTTCTGCCATCAGCAAGAACCGCGGCGGGCAGGAAAACGACGGATTCCGCAACGGCACGGTTTCTGGTCGGATGGGTTGGATTCCAACAGAGTCGATCGATGTTGACTATGTGTTCCGTTACAACGATTCCGATGCGCAAATCGACGATAGCTTTACAGTTTCTGATGATTTGATCCGCAAGGTCTTGAATGAATCCTTCTTCTCTCGGATTCAAACTCGGATGACGTCTTGGGACGGGAAGCTCGAACAAATTGCGGGTTACAACTATGTCAACTACAACCGTGCCGACACGAATTCTGGAATCTTCTTAGCCCCCGAATTCGAGGGACGGACAGTTCAATTCGACTATCAAGCCAACTTGCTGTTTTGGGATAGCTGTCGCCATGAGAACATTCTGACGGTTGGCACGCACTACTTGGACGAGGCCGCCAGCGATTCGTTCAGTACGCAACGACGTCGTCGCTATAACCGATCGGCCTTCATTCAAGACCAGATCAGCATCGATGATCGATTGTTCTTGACGATCGGTGGTCGCAGTGACTTTTACAGCTTGGCCGGAAGCACAGAGACGTATCAGGCGACAGGACGATACGAATTGAGCGATGAGCGGACAGCCATTCATGCTTCGATCGGAACTGGCTTCCGAGCCCCCTCGTTCTCTGAGCTTCAGTTTGGTCCAAACCTGCGTCCTGAAGAAAGCAAAGGCTGGGAGTATGGCGTCGAATACGCGTTAAACAATGGTCGCTTCATCTTCGATGCCACTTACTTCCGCAACGATTTCAAAGACCAAATCGCCTTCGATTTCAATACGTTTACCTTGCAAAACATCGGCAGTGCCTTGGCTTCGGGCGTCGAAGTTGCTGGCACGCTGTACGTTGCCGAGGCAAGCTATGTCACGGCGACTTACACGCACACGGACACGCGAGATCGATCGGATGGTCAAGAGCTCGTCCGACGTCCGCGTCACAAATTCAATGTGCGTTACAATCAACGATTCTTGAAGAACAAGGCGAACGCCAACTTCGGATACCGCTGGGTCGACGATCGCCGCGACTTTGGCGGAATTCTGGACGACTACTCTGCACTGGACATGGCGCTCTCGTACAACGTCAGCGACCAGCTTCAACTGTTCGCTCGAGTCGACAATGTGCTCGACGAAATCTACGAAGAGGTGATCAATTTCGCGACACCGCGAGTTTCCGCATTCGCTGGCGCGACGATTACGTTTTCCGGCAGCAAGAAGTAGCTGCATCGTTTAAGGCAAGGCTTCTCGGGTATAAGTCCTCGCCTACGGGTTAAACGACCAATGTTGCGGGCCTACTCTGATCCTCAGACGCCTCGCCCGGATCCATACAAGCGAACGTGATGCCGGTCCGAGTAGTTGACACCTAGAGCACCGCAACGAGTCCAAAGCCACTCTTGCTTTTCCTGTAGCTCGGGCAAGGTCATCGCTTCACCCATCAAGTAGACTCGATCCAAATCAATCTCGTATTGCTCGACCAATTCTTGCACTTCGACCAAGTCATCAGGCGTTTCAATAACGAACTTGAAGTGACTCCGAGAACACGCAGCGAACCACTTCAAGGCGTCATCGACAAGTCGTCGCGCTGACTCCACGCGCGAGTTCGATAGCTTCGGCGAGACGTTGTATTGAACGCTCGCCCGGTCGATGTCGTCTATCGGAATCAGCGTTGCGTTCGTCTCAATCTCGAACTGATAGCTCTGGTCAATCTTTTTCAGGCCATCAATCAGCTGAGATAACTCGTCCTGTTGCAGTAGGGGCTCACCACCAGTAATCACAACATTGCGGCAGTCGAATTGATGGATTCGTTCACAGACATCCGCGGCGTCAAGCGTGACGATTTCGTTTTCCTTTGTGAACTTCGCGGGCGTGTCGCCGTCGGTGATGTGTGGGAAGGCCGTGCCTTGCCAGTTCCAGGTGTACGCAGTATCGCACCAATAGCAGTACAAGTTGCAAAGGCTCAACCGCACAAACACCGACGGGCGGCCAATGGTTTTGCCTTCTCCTTGAATGCTGTAAAAGATTTCCGCGTCATCGTCACATCGCGCTAAACGCATTTTCCCTTCTCACATGTCGATTCGATGGTTATATCGCCGACTAAAACAAGCATAGCTTGCCGCGACGATCGGTCCCACTCCACTCGAGCATCGGTTGCGCAAAACTTTGCTCGCGCCCCAGAAAACGCCGCCGAGCAAACTGACAACGCCGGATGGATCGACGAGCCCCCCATCCCGGGCGGACCATTTGAATCTTTTCCTCGCCAAGATGCCAGTTCGAGAGGATCTCGCCCCAAGCGTTTACTCGCTGTTTTGGGCGAATATGAATCGGATCGAATCCGTACCACTCCGATCGAGCCTCGACAACGCGGACACTTTCGTCAGACCAAGATGTCAAGGTCTCGTTGATTGCAGCGACTCGATCCAAGAATCCGTCGTAGCCGAATTCACTTCGAGGAAAGAACAACGTCCGCGTTGCCATAAATCGCGCCCGTGACAGATTCCTCAAACTGTCGAAGGGCAACAACGTGATCACTGTTTGAGAGTTTTGTTTTTTGAGACGCTCTACGCAGTCGGCCACCCAAGCCAACGTTTGCTCCGTACTAACGCCATAAAGCAAATCGTTCCCGATGTCGGTAATCAGGGCCACAGTGGTCGACGGTTCGTTGTCCTCTTCAAGCTCGTCCCAAAGATTACACTCGGTGATACCCGGCAGCGAGCGATACAACACATTGCTCCAAATTCCGTACGAACGCCCATGCCCGACGGCCGTGAAGATGTCGGCGTAAGGAAGACTTGACCTCAGCGAATGAGCGATCAGGGGCAACGAAATCGTCGCGTTGCTGGCACCGAGCACGACAACTCGATAACGCGATTTCGATGGAGTTTCGCCCATTTCTTGTTCCAACAACACTGCTGCGCCTGCAAGTAACCCGACGCGTTAGCGAGGGACGCTCACACGCGTTTGCAAACATGTTGTATTGCTTGCGAACGCGTGTGAGCGTCCCTCGCTGACGCGTCGGGTTACCATCAAAAGCACGCAGTCTCGATTCACCGCAAGGTCGTCAGCTGACGCGTGCGCACAAGCGTCAACACAATCAGGTTTCCAAAGTGCATCGATCCCAAAACTAAACACACGATGCCAACATTGGTCGAGACGAAATTGACCGCATCGATCAGTGTCGAGGCTCGATCGCCAAAACGCAACATCAGGGCGACAAAGGCGATGTTGACCAAATAGTAGCCAACCAACAACAAGTGGTTCACGGCATCCGCCAACGATTCGTTTCCGTCAAAACATTTGACCAAAAAATGACGCCCATTTTTGTGCAACGAGTGTCCGACACAGACAGTAATAAGCACGCTAATCGTCAAGTAGATTGCATAAGTAAGCGCGTTCATGGCCACTGTCCTTAGAAAAAGAACTCCCGGCAAGGCAAACCATGCCGGGAGTTTCGATGGCTGCGATTATCTTCCGATATCGCTTCGCAGATTCTCGAACGTTTCGATTTCCATCGGCTCACGATGATTGTAGCCATCGAACTCGTCTCGCTTGTTGCGGCTCTTTCGAATCACACCCAATGCGATCAAGATCATGAAGTGGACTGCACCCAATCCGACCAGGATCACCCCCACCTTCGTGCTGAGCAGTTCGACGGCACTGGTAACGTCGGTGACACTGTTGCCAATTCGCAACGCGACGCAGATGGCACCAACGTTGATCAGGTAAAAGCCAACTGTCAGCAAATGGGTGATGGCAAACGAATCTTCTTTGGACTCTTCGCCGCTATCGATCATCTTCGGAGCGTGGATGTTCAAAGCTCGAGCCGCCCAAATCGTTGCACCGACGCTGACCACCAAATATCCCACGTATGTCCAAGCTAAAGTCGTCATCTCTCTTCACCCTTCGTATGTCTAAGGTTTGCGATTGTTTCGCGGTTTTGTTTGATTTCTGCTCTGTCATATGAACCGCAAGAATCTCGAAGGGTTAACAGACAACTGATGAAGAATTAGTTCGCTAGACAGTGTTGGTTGTGCCGGGAACTTACTTTCGTAAGGATCTGGGCCTATCGAAGGTCATTGTTTGGTCAATGGATCTCAGGTTCTTAAAACCTCGAAGTCACCTACTCGATGTTTTCACTGCCACTGTTGACCAAAGATCTGATCGAGCAATCGGGGCGGCAGCGGACTTACTTCATCCGGACGCTGTTGGCGGTGGTGCTGTTTACCGTTCCGATCATCGAATTCGGTGATATGTACGTCTACGGCGGCGAGTACGCACAACAGCCAGGCATGTCGCCTCCTCGCCATTCGTGGCAACCGGTAATCGGTCGATGGCCTTCCGAATCTCTGAAAGCTTCGCCGTCGGTTGGCGAGTCATCTGATGGATTCGATCACTAAAGCCAAACATCGATGTCAACATACGTGAATCGGCATCACCTGCGGGCTCCGGAAGCATCGCCAATTCTTCAAAGACCTTGCCGAATAGTTTGCGAATCTCCTGTTGATCGTCCTTCATGCTGGGCGATTCGTCGAACAGCCAAACGACATGAAGCGGATCTTTCGCACGTTTCCAGTCCAACGACAACCTTGCCAAAACATCACGGTAGCTCGTGAGTCGAATCGAGTGTTTGCTTTGGTCTTGGGCCGAACAGACCGTGATCATCGAGACTGATAAGAACATTGCAGCGCATGAACGAAACATCAATGCCCCCTTTGAACGTGCGGCTCAGATCACCGTTGATAGATCGGCAAATACTGATACTCAACGGAGAGTGCTAGTACTGCCATGCTGGTGGCGTAGACGGGGCCTTGGCTCTTTTCGCTTCCGCGCGTCGCCATCCAGCTGCCATCGGGATTTTGTGCGGCCAGCAATGTTCGCACCAGTTGGTCGCGTGTGTTGATCCAGTCTTTGCCGCCAACTTTGAACATGCCGACGCTGCAGTAATAGACGCCATAAAAGAAGTAATGGCTGTTAAAGTTCAACTCGCGTTCACGAAGGAAAGCGACGCCGCCCATGACCTCGGGTGATCGATGTTCGCCGCAGACTTCCAGGGCAAGGATTCCGGTTCCGGTCCGAGTTGGTGTGGGATCGCCGCCGGGTTGATAGGCGAAGCCGCGGTTTCCTCGACCGGCACATTTCTTGACGTACGCGATTGCGGCTTCGATGTTCTCTAATGGTACGTCGCAACCGATATCCTTGGCCGCTCGCAACGCGAGCAATTGCCAACCGGTGACGCTTAGATCACTGTCACCTGCGCCGGGCGAGTATCTCCAGCCGCCAGCATGCAAGGGCGACTTTCGCACGTATTGAGCATCCAAGGTCAGCCGGATGGCTCTTTCTAAAGCCTGCTTCACGCGGCGAGCTTGGCCACCTTCGACCATGCCCAGGACTTCAGCCAACATCAACGTGCTGATGCCATGGCTATACATGGGACCGTGGCTACGTTTGTGAACGAGCAACCCGTTTTGTTCTTGGCGGTCGATGACCCATTTGATTCCGCGTTCGATGTTCCGAGCGTAAGGTCCTTCTCCGGGAACATGACCGGCGGCCATGAATGACATCACTGCCAAGGATGTCGCCGCGGTGGACTCACCGTATTGATCGACTTTCCAAGCCCCGGAAACCTGCTGTTGCGACGCAATAAACTCCAGCGCCTTGGCGATGGCGTCATCCGTTCGACGTTGAAGTGGAGTTCGCGGCGCGGCAGACGCCTCGGGCAAGAAGCAGGCAGCAGGCAGAAGAATTGTTAACAGGACTCTTCGGATCGACACGTTTTGTCTCCGGCTGCTGTTTGCTGGGCGGCCGCGAATTACTTCTTGGGCTGTTGAGCGATTTCTTGGAAGTACAGTTTGATCAGCTTCGCGTAGTCACCGTTCAGTTTCTTCCGTGCCCCTTGGATGATCTCGGTCTTGAGATGTCCTGGTAACTTGCCCCAGTCGCGCTGACTGTACTTGCTGGGATTCTGCAAGAGCTCCTTTAGGTCAATCGTACCTTCCATGCCACCAGCGGACTCGCCCTGAGATTGCGATGCCATCTGCGAAGTTTGCGAGCTTTGGTTCGAGTTACTCTGTCGATTGCCTCGCATCTGCTGAGCCGCTTGAGAAAGCGCCTCGGCAGCTTGACGCAAGCTTTGCGAAGAACTTTGCGACTGCGAACTTTGGCTACCTTGGCTCTGCGAATTGCCTTGGCTGTTCGAGTTCTGCTGGCTGTTTTGTTGGCTCGACTGCGACTGCGAATTCTGTTGTCCCGACGGGTTACCGTTTTGCGACTGATCACCTTGCTGCTGACCGTCTTGTTGCTGCTGTTGGCCAGACTGCTGGAGTTGCTGGGCGGCTTGCCGTAGCTGTTGAGCAGCGTCGGCAACCTGTTCTCCCAGTGGCGGAGGAATGGGCGACTCGGGCCCGCTCTGAGCCGTACCGGTGGCTTGATCTGCCGCTTCCCGAAGTAATCGCGCGGCATCTTGGCCCGCTTGACTGGCCTGTTGCAAGTTTCCGTCTTCGATCTGTTGACCGGACGATTGCATCTGCTGCGAGCTTTGGCCGGAAGATTGCGCGGCGGAGTTCGCTTGTTGTTGCTCGTCGTTCAAACTGAGCGGGTCGGCTCCCAAACGATTGGCAACACCTTCAAGCTGTTGCGTCAAATCTTGTGTGCTCCGCGCAAGACGTTCCTGGGTTGCTTGTTGGAGAGCCCGGCGAGCGTCTTCGGAATTCGCCTGCTGTGCCATTTGCCCCGCCAACTGTTGTTGTTGTCCGGCAAGCTGGCCGGCTTGTTCTGCCAGCGGGCTGTTGTTGGCCGCTAAGGACTGCTGAAGGTTTTGTCCTGCTTGCGCCGCTTGTTGAGCACTGCTTTGGGCTCGCTCGACGTCACCATTCATCATCAGCTCGTTCGCTTCGGCTGCCTGTTGAGCAAATCCGATCGCTTGTTGAGCGGCTGCGGATTCGGCACCGTCCTGACGCACAACGTCGACGGCCATGCGAGCAGCCTGTGCTGCCAAGAATTGCTGACTCGGAGTTCCTTGCTGCGCTGGCGAATTACTGGGTTGCGAATTGCTCGCAGGAGAGCTGCTACTGCGACTGCTCGGCGATCCAACCGACGTAATTGCACGTTGAGACAAAGATGAGTTCGACGATGGAGACGCTGAAGCCGGCGAAGGCGATTGAGGTTGCGGCGGCTGTGGTTGAGGTGGCTGAACACCATTGTTTGCTGTCGGAGAGTTTGGAGTCGATTGTCCAGGTGACGACTGAGTAATTCGCGGAATCGCATTCGGATTTGAAGGCGTTGATGGCGAGCCGCTTGGACTCGAGGGTGAGGAACTCGGATTCGACGGTGTTGATGGTGAGCCACTTGGCTTAGAAGGCGAACTCGGCGAACTTGAGTTGTTGCTTGGCTGTGCCGATGAGTCGCCATTTGTCATCGGCTGACCAGGCGGCGTTCCAGGATACGCCGCGGGAGACGAGGGCGTCGATGGTTGACTTGGAGAATTGCCATTCGGTTGAGGTTGCGGCGGTGGGTTGCCGTTGTTCGGTGGACTCGGATTGTTCGGTGATGGCTGATTCGGAGAATCGCCATTCGGTTGAGGTTGCGGCGGTTGGTTGCCGTTGTTCGGTGGAGTCGGGTTATTCGGAGATGGCGTGTTGCCGGGTTGCGGATTGGGTGATTGGCTTTCGTTTTGCAGCGTGGCTTGCTCTGGTCGTTGTCCAGGATTTGTTGAATTGGACGTTGGTGGTGGATTCGTCGTATTCGGATTGTTCTCTGCTGGCGGCGCTGGTGGTGGTGTGTCTCCTGGGTTGCCGGGTTGCTCGATACGGAGTTCATCGGGTCGCTGCTCTTGCTCAAGCAACTGGGCCAATTGTTCTTGCGACTGAGCCAAACGGTTCGCTCGGTTGGCCAACTCACCCAATTGATCCAGTTGGGCTCTTCTTGCGGCATCCAGTAGCTCAGGTCGCTTCTCTAAGAGCTCGTCCAATTCGGCCGACAGTTCGCGTTGTTGGTTAAACAGTTCATCACGTTCGTCGGCCATCTGGCCTTGCTGGGCTTCCGTCAAGGCGTCGGGTCGCTGAGCCATCTCAAGATTGCGGGCCTCGAAAGCTTCAGCGTCGTCGGCTAATTGATTGGCTCGCTGAGCCAAACGATTGAGTTCCAGCAGATCACGCTCGATATCGGAAAGCTCATCATACAGTTGTTGAATCGCGGCGATTCCCGCTTCGGCCTCGGCCAACTGACGATCGGCTTCATCAAGTTGTTCGTTTCGAGACGTCTCGTTGGTGGCATCAGCAGCACGCTCGGTATGCTCGGCTGATTGCTTCAATTCTTCGTTGGCCAAGGACCGTGTCTCGACAGCAAGCTCCTCGAACAGTGGTGTCTGATCCAATTGTTGGGCAAGCTCATCGATCTTGTCGGCGATCTGCTTTTGTTCGAGCTTGCGGTTGTCGAAGTCTTCTTCTTCAGCCGTTGCCTTCAGACGCTCGACCAGCTGACGTTGCCGTTTTAGATCGGCTTCGATTTGCTCCAACTGTTCATTGACTTGGCGTTGTTCCGTTGACAGCTCTGTGCTTCCTGGAGCGGTGGCATCGTCGCGGATCTTGATCATCAAACGGTCGGAGAAGGCTTCGTGCGGGTTTGGAATTGTGCAACGATCGGCGGCTCGGACTTGCAAGACCAACAGATCCTTGTTGGCTACGTCGAGCTTAGCCAGATCGATTCGAAAAACGTCCTCGACCTCGCGCGAGTCCGCGGCCAGTCTTGCGGAAGGAGACTTCTCCGAGACGATTGTTTCACCATTACGTTGTGCTTCAACGATCAGCTCGACAGCACCTAATCCCAAATCATCGCTGGCCGCAACATTGACGGCCACAACATCCGTCGGCCGAGCTTCACGAACGGCGGGTTCGGTCCAGGCGCGGACTTGTGGCTGTTGGTCGATGATCAATTCCAGGTTGCGATCGGTGTCGTCGTTGTTTGTCAGGCCATGCTCATCACTGACTTTGATAGAGAACGCGCCGCCGCGAGTGGCCGTTGCCTTCAGCGTTCCCGTTAGACCTTCGGCAGAGAGTTCGAACCACCAGTTAATCTCGCTGGGCTCGGCGTCTTCTTCTTCAACAGCACCTACAGGGTCCGACCATTCGATCTCGGCTCGTTCGATTGGTTTGTTAAATGTCACGCGAAACGTCATTTCGCTATGTTCGTGAACGGGAATGTTGCCCACGATTCCGTCGACTGTGCGAGCGGCCGTGCCGACATAAGTGGGCGGTTCGATTTCGAGGCTCGCATCAGCAACCTCTGGTCGTTCAACCACGTTGACTTGATATTCGCGCGAGTGGCTTCGTCCGGACGAAACGTAATAATCGAAGCCCGAAAGGACGTCGGACATCGTCGTTGCATAGACCTCTTCGGCCTCGTTCCATTCCAATAGCCGCGTCTCTTGATCGCCGTCGGCGTTCGACCAGTGCAAGCGCAAGTTTTCAGGGCGCTCCTTGACACTCGCACGCCAATCGATGGTTGCCGAGATCGCGACATCGCTACCACGAGCGACAACGCGGTCGCCGTTCGCGACTTGAATCGACATCAGCCCGACGGACTGCAAATTCTCGAACGGAGAGGCAAAACGCTCGATCAACAAAGCGTAGGCGTTCGGCGCGAACAGAAATGGCATCAGCAACGCAACGACGGAAAACACCGAAAGAAAACAAAGTTTCTCTGTCCGCTGCGATGGAACGGCTCCCGAAAAATCGACGCGGCGCACGGCTTTCGAGGTTTGCTCGATGAGCATCTTGCGCATCACTGCCGAACCTTTGTGTGACTCGGGTGACTCCGGATCACTCAATTCGACGCTGGAAAGCAATTGCTCACCCAAACCCGGATTCGCGGCCTCGACAATCGCGGCTAAATCGGAAGCAGAGCGTTTGCGCACGAGTGGCGCGATCATTAATCGTGCGATTGCGGCCAACCAAATCGCGGTAACGACGGCCAAGCTACCGATGCGTCCCCAGGGCGGCAAATTGACCAGCCAGTCGATCATCAAGGCGACGGCGATACTGCCAGTCGCAATGAAGACGAAAACCCCGCAACCTCGCATGAATTCGACACGCCGAATCCGTGCGTCCATCCTTCGGAGTTTTTCCGCAATCTTTGACGGTATCGAAGTTTGTGGCTTAGGCATAGTTCTCATCGTACCGCAAATTTACGCGGATCCATAGGGCAAGTGTGAGAAACGCCGTCAAGGCGCACGCTGAGCGTTTGGAGCATCGTCCTTGAGAATATGATCGGCGAGACATAACGCTTCGAGGCGGTAATTTTTTGGAGTGCGGCGATTCATCGCCGCTTTCCTATGTGGCGAAGCCACTTTGTTTTCATCCGCGATACCACGATCAAAAAGTGGCTGCGAGACAACCAAAGCGGCGATAAATCGCCGCACTCCAAAACCCTTCGCCTTAAGTCTCCGAGTCGTCCTTGTCGTTGCTGCCTTTGGGCTTCGTCAGACGCAGTTCACCATTGGGGTGCTCATACAACAGTTTTCCATTGATAGAGTAGACGTTCGCCACCCCCATATCGCGGCTTTCCTGCTGTGCCTGACGCACAGGCCGCTTCGCGAGTTGAACAAGTGGAGCGAAGTAATCGGAGACGTCTTGACCAGGATCGGGTTCAGTCATGAGTTCTTCAGTCCGTATTCTTTGATCTTGCGATAGATGCTGCGTTCACCGATTCCTAGCAAGGCGGCGGCTTCTTCTCGTTTGCCGTTGGTTAGCTCGAGGGCCTTTTGCACGTAGTACTTCTCGACTTCGGACAAGGGTTTGCCAATGAGCGAGTCAGTGCCGGAGATTGTTGACATGAGCGGGCTTTCGCCATCGTCGTCGCCGACCGGGACGATGTCGCGCGGGAGATCATCGACGTCGAGCAGGCCGTCCGAATCGAGCACGACCATGCTTTCGATCGTATTGCGAAGCTCGCGGATGTTGCCGGGCCAGTCGTAAGCCATCAACGCTCGGCGGGCATCGCGAGAGACTGCGGGAGCCTCGCGACCGTGGGACTCGGCAATGCTGTTTCGGAAGTGATCGATCAATAGTGGGATGTCGACACGGCGTTCTCGCAGCGGTGGCAGCTCCACCGAGATGACCTTCAATCGATAATAAAGGTCCTGTCGGAACTTGCCGTCTTTGATCAGTTGTTCAAGATTCGCGTTGGTTGCCGCCACCAGCCGGACGTTGACGTCGATCTCTTCGTTGGCCCCGACGCGAGAAATCTTGCGGCTCTCGAGAACTCGCAGCAATTGAATTTGCGTGTCGACGGGCATCTCGCCGACTTCGTCCAAGAACAACGTGCCGCCGTTGGCATATTCGAACTTGCCGATTCGACGACCGACCGCACTGGTAAAAGCCCCCGGTTCGTGACCGAACAGTTCACTTTCGAGGATGCTGTCTGGTAGCGCGGAAATGTTCAGAGCGACGAAGGGTTTGCTCTTGCGGTCACTGTTTTGGTGAAGGGCTCGGGCGACGAGTTCTTTGCCCGTACCGTTTTCGCCGCGGATGAGAACTGTGGAGGGCGTGGGTGCCACGGACCGCAATTGATCGATGATGCGGTTCATCGATGGGCTGTTGCCGACAACGCCTTCGAATCCGAACTTCTCGTCCAATGATTGCCGCAGTTCGGCGTTCTTGCGGATCAGGCGGATGCGCGTGGACGCTTTCTCGACGGCTTGCCGCAGCTCGTTGATGTCGAGTGGTTTGGTCAAGTACATCGACGCGCCGCCTTGACCGGCCGCCAGAGCTGATTGCACGGATGCGTGACCGGTGAGCAAGATGACTTCGGCGTCGGGCAATTCTTCTTTGGTCTTCCGCAAGATCGCTAGGCCGTCGATGTCGCCCATCTTGAGGTCGGTGACGACAACGTCGAAGTTCTCGCTTTCGATCGACGCCACACCGCGCTCGCCGGAATTCGCGGTCGAGCATTCGTAGCCGACGCGTTCCAGACTTTCCGCGACTGCCTGCGCATGCGGCTCGTCATCATCAATGATGAGAACCTTGATTCGCATTCCTGTCAGGTCAATGGCGTCGGCGTCTTTGGGCATTCAAGAAGTTCCGAGGGACTGTCGGTGAAGAATCTCTAGTGACTTGTTAAGGATCGAGAGAAGATTACGCGAGTGTTTCTGAGCGTAGCGAAGGTGAGGTCCCCTCTCCCCACTAGTGACTATTTGAGTAAATGCAATCGCTAGTGGGGAGAGGGGACCTACCTCGCTTCGCTCGAATCAATAAACACCCGTTTGATTTTTTCCTCGATCCTTAACGAGAGACCGTTTCAGAACTCTTTCTGCTTCTCTTCAACGGTCTGCAACGGGAAACGCGATTTGAAACCGCGTGCCGCGTTCCAATTCGCTTTCACAAGAGATCGTACCATGATGCGCCGTGACAATCTTCCTTACGGTAGGTAATCCGAGGCCGCTTCCGCCGGATTTGGTGGAATAAAAGATGTCGAATATCTTGTCGCGAGTCCGCTCGTTCATCCCGGCGCCATCGTCAATCAGCACCAACTGAACTTCACCGTCGAGGCTCAACGTTTGAATTTCAATGCGGCCGCCGTCCGGCATCGCTTGCTGAGCGTTCAGGGCCAGATTCATCAGGATTTGACGAATCAGCTTTTGGTCCAGCTTGACTCTGGGCAGCCCCGAGGCCAGGTGCGGACTAATCTCGACGTTGTACTCGGCAGCTTGCGGCTGAAAGAACTCGATGAATTCCGTGACAACCTGATTCAAGTCCGACTCGGTCAACTCCAACTCGCCGACTCGAGCAAACTGCAAGAAGTCGTCCAGAATTTCCTGCAAGTGTCCGCATTCTTTCTGGACCGTGCTGACCTTGCGGACCATGCGTTCTCGCTGAGGAATGTCGCCCTCGTTCAGGTCCTCGGTAAGCAACTCAAGATTCATGCTGATCGTCGACAGCGGATTCTTGATCTCATGAGCCAGCGCACCGGCAAGCGCCGCAATCTCTGCGTACTGGTCCAGCAACCGCTGCCGTTCAGATTCTTCCAAGTGAGTGCTCACGGACATTTCTATGTGAGGAAAAAAGTCGACTATCCAACTCTACACGAATTCGCTGAATTTACCACTGCACGATGAATGTGTGAATTTGCAACTCGAAGGCGTCTTTCTCGTTCCAAGCTCTGCTGACGTACGGCGGAACGTCGGGTAAGATGAAGTATCCGCCTTGAAGCGGCAAACTCGCTCTTCGATCTAGAATCTCAGTGAAAGATGGATGATGAATCAAACGGCACATCTGAGCCGCCGGCGATTCCTTTTGGGGACTGGTATCGCTTTGTCGCTACCGGCCTTCGAGAGTTTTGCAGCCGGAACTGCAACCAATGAGTCTCCGCGGCGTTTGGTTTGCGTTGGCAATCACCTAGGTTTCTATCCAGGCAACTTCTTTCCGAAGGCGGCCGGAAAGGACTACGTGCCGACGTCAACGCTCAAGCCACTTGAGGCGCATCGTGACGATCTTACAGTGTTTTCGCATTTGGATCACGGGCTTAATGGCGGGCACAAGGCAGTTCAAGGTTTTCTGACGAGTATCAAAAAGGAAGAAGCCGCTGGGTTTCCTGAAAAGAATGTCTCGCTCGACCAGGCCGCCGCCGAGCATGTCGGCAGTTCTACGCGATTCCCTTCGATCAACACCGGGATCACAAATGGCACGGATATGTGCTGGACCCGTGCCGGTGTTCATGTACCGCCAATTAACAATCCCGCCACCCTGTTTCGGGGACTCTTTGTTAACTCGCCGCAAGGTGAACGTGAAGCGGAGCGTACGCGGCTGAAGTATCGAGCCAGCGTGCTGGACGCATTGCGTGATTCTGCGAGTGCATTGAATCGAACTTTGAATGCGGCCGACCGTGACAAGTTGGATCAATACCTGACATCAGTCCGCGATGTTGAGCGGCGATTGCAGATGTCGAAAGAGTGGATTGATCGACCCAAACCAAAGTCGCTGATCGACGAAGTGTTGAACGCAGAGCGACAACATATCGACCAAGTGGCCCTGTTTTACGATCTTGTTGCTTTGGCTTTGCAGACTGATTCCACCCGCGTTGCCACGTTGGAAACTGGGCTGGGTTTCCGCACCGCCGAACTCGACCTAGAAAGCTACCACGCGTTGTCTCATCACGGAAAATCGCCTGATCGAGTCGGTCAGTTGCAAGTCGTGGAAGCCTTTTTGACCACCAAGCTCAGCAACTTTGTTTCCCGACTAAAGGAAGCACAGATCTTCGACAACACGCTGATCGTGTTCGGAAGCGGCATGAGTGACGGGTCGATCCACAGCAACCGAAACCTGCCCGTGTTGTTGGCCGGTGGCGGGTTGAAACATCAGGGCCATGTTGATTGTCCTGTGGAGCAGCATGAGCGTGTGCCGCTTTCGAATCTTTGGTTGTCGGTACTGAATTGGTTTGGCTTGGAAAGGGAGCGGTTTGGGAGGAGTACGGGGACGTTTTCTCCGATGGAGATTGGATAGAAGAGATTCGTCATTTGTCATAGCCCCGAGGACGCAACATTCCTGCCGGTGGCGTTAGCCACCGGAACACAACTCCATTACATCTCAGCCCGGAGGGCGACACATGGCTGCCCATCATCAACTAATCTATCACATTGTCTTCAGCACCAAAGAACGTCGGCCACTCCTCAAAAATGATCAGTTCCGTCAAAACGTTTGGGCATATATGGCCGGCGTCGCCAGGAATCTCGATGGTTTACGCCCCGAAGTACATTTGGGAGTGAAGGATGTCTCGGCCTCCGGGCTTGATGGTCATGACATTCGAACCGGTGGCTGACGCCACCGGCAAGAATGTGCCGGGCTCCGCCCTAAATGAGAAATAACAAATGACAAATTCTTCTTTCTTCATCATCGTTACGTTGCTAATGGCGGCCACAACGCACGCTGACGACACCACGCAGTCTTTCCTCAAAAGGCACTGCATCCGATGTCACGGCAGCCAGAAACAAAAGGCCGATCGTCGATTCGATACACTTCCGGTGCAGATCAAGAAGCTTGACGACTTGGAACGCTACCAGGAAATTGTTGACCAACTGAATCTTCAAAGCATGCCGCCGAAAGATGAACTGCAACCGACGGCCGCAGAACGTGGGAAGGTGATCGCTCGGCTGACTCGAAAACTTACGACTGCTCGGGCGGAATTACATACTTCCGGTGGGCACAGTGTGTTGAGGCGGCTCAACTCGTGGGAGTATCGGCAGACGATCGGCGATTTGTTGGGGCTGAATGTCGACGTCTGGAATCCCGCCGAAGATTTTCCCGCAGAGGTTAAAGTCGATGGATTCGACACCAACGGGGCTGGGCTAGTCACATCCGGTATCTTGATGGATCACTACTTTGGTGTGGCGGAAGAAGCCATTCACCGAGCCACTCAGTTTGGAGATCGGCCAGCATCAAAGAAATACACACAGAAGTCGCCATTCTACTTCAAGGGTCAGGTTGCAAAGGAACTCCCGAAACTCTTCCATACCGGTCGCTTCCGTTGGGTGCCAGAGACCCCTTACACGGATCTTTTCGGTCGCCATTACCGTGGCGGGCACCTCGGTTTCCTGCCACTGTTTCGACAGGGCGGTGTCGCTCACAGCGGCGTTTATACCATTCGCGTTCGAGCCGCTGCGGTGGGGCGTGTTCATGACTATGGCAAAGCATTAGGCGATTTTCGCAACGGCGATCCTCTGGTGATGGAAATCGCGGCAGTGGATCGGCGAGGCAGTGTCGAGAGCACGGGAAACGTCTCAAAGATGACTTCCCTGGCGCGAATCGAATTGACGAACGAAGAACCGCAGTGGTTTCAGTGGAATGTCTACATGGAGTCGGGCTACGAGCCGGAAGTCCGCTTTCGCAATGGGCCACTGGCGGCCAAGCGAATGGTGCGAGTGTTGACGACTCAGGCCGCCGACAAACCGGAATTCAAACCTTTTATCGGCATGAAGGGCGGCACCGAGAAGGGGCACGGAGTTCTCAAAGCTTACCGCGGACCGCGTCTGCGGGTTTGGGAAATTCAGGTCGAAGGCCCGCACATTGACACTTGGCCGACCGCTGGCCATCGCGCGTTGTATGGCGAGTTGACGTCTGACAAACTGAACGCCAGGACGATTGCTCAGCGGCTCGAAGCATTTGCCGAGAAGGCGTTTCGACGTCCGCCAGTTGCCGGAGAGTTGCAGCCGATCCAAGGACTTGTCTTCAGAAAACTCGACGAAGGTGTAGAGCCCGTGAAGGCCCTCCAGCTTGGCTGCCAAGCGATTCTCTGTTCTCCCGGATTCCTATATCTGAATCTCGGCGAAGGTGAGCTGAGCGAAATCGCGCTGGCGTCGAGGTTATCGTATTTCCTCTGGTCCTCGCCTCCCGATGAGACACTCCTCAAACTGGCGCTTGCCGGAAAATTACGGTCGGAGCTATCGAGGCAAGTGCCACGCATGCTCGCCGATTCAAGGTCGGATCGATTTGTGAAACACTTCGTGCGTCGATGGCTGGACCTCGACAACATCGGCACCATGCCGCCATCGGCAGACTTCCTTGAATACTACCGCGACAACCTGGAAACCGCGATGCGTGCGGAGACGGAAACGTTTTTCCGTCACGTGCTCGATAAAAATCTGCCGCTGCGTGAGTTTCTGGACGCTGATTATTCGTTTCTCAATCGCGAACTCGCTTTGCACTACGGTATCGAAGGCGTTCAGGGCAACAAGCTGCAACGAGTTTCGCTCAAGGGTAGCCAGCGTGGCGGATTGCTGGGTCACGGCGCTTTCCTGACAGCCTCGGCCAACGGTGTCGATACGTCGCCAGTCGTGCGTGGAATCTACGTCTTGGAGAAACTACTCGGCTACACACCGCCTCCTCCTCCACCCGACGTTCCCGCCATTGAGCCGGACATTCGCGGTGCTGTCACCATTCGCGAGCAACTCGAAAAGCACCGGGAAGTCGCAACCTGTGCGGAATGCCATCGCAAGATCGATCCGCTTGGCTTCGCGTTGGAAAACTTCGACGCTGTTGGCGGCTGGCGGGACAAATACGAAGGGAAGACGAAGATCGATTCCGCCGGTAAACTCCCGGGAGGAGATTCGTTTCGCACGCTTCCGGGATTTCGAAAACTCTTGGTTGAGCGGCGATCTCAGTTCGACCGCTGTCTGACCAATAAGCTGATGACTTACGCGTTAGGACGTGAGATCGAAGTAAGCGACCGCCCGAGCGTTGATAAGATTCTTACTGAACTCGACGGTAAGAAGGGTGGCCTGCGAGACCTCATCCTCCTGGTTGTCCTAAGCAAGCCTTTCCAGAACAACTGACGGTTCATGAAAGGCGTCTTCATTTTCATCGTAACCAGCCTTATCGGGAGGTAGACTCTACGCTCCGATTTGCTTTGCTTGGCAACAACAATTCGATAACTAGAGACACCACAGATGAAACTCAATTACCTGATACTTGCCATTCTTATTTCAACAACTGAGACTGACGTATCTGCTCAAAAGAAGGGCAAAGGTGCTGCAAAGCACAAGTGGCGCGTGCAGCAGCTCCACAAAGACAACAACGAAGGAATCGCGGTCGGCGACATTGATGGCGACGGCAAGCTCGATATTAGCGCTGGCGAATACTGGTATCAGGCACCCAATTTCAAACAGTGGCCGGTCCGCAAGATCGACGCTTTCGGTGCCGACTATATGCAGAATAATTCCGAGCATCTCTATGACATGGACGGCGACGGCGATCTCGATGTGCTCGCGGGAGCTTTCACGAATACGCTTGTCAATTGGTACGAGAACCCCGGAGCTGGAAAGTACGACGTCGATGCGTGGAAAGTTCACCTGCTTCTCGACACGGGCACGAACCGTAACGAAGCCACGTTTCTTCACGATATCGATGGCGATGGCACACCGGAGTTCATCGAAAACTCGTGGGACGTTCGCAACCCCACGCAGATCTTAAAGCTCCATCGAGGTGGCAACGGCAACGTGACCGCCACCAAGCATCTTGTTTCGGAAGTTGGCAACGGACACGGCATGGGCTTTGGCGATATCAATGGAGACGGCAAGCAGGACATCCTTTTCCAAGCCGGCTGGTACGAGCAGCCCGCGTCGAATGCGTTCTCAACTCGTTGGAAGTACCACCACGACTTTGATCTGCCGCATGCAAGTTGTCCGATTCTTGTTGTTGATCTCAACAAAGACGGCCGCAACGACATCGTTTGGGCCGATGGGCACAGCTACGGATTGTACTGGCACGAGCAACTGAAGCCTCAGGCCGACGGCACAACGAACTGGCGTCAACATTTGATCGACAAGAAGTTCTCGCAAGGCCACGCGCTGGCGTGGGACGACGTCGACAAGGACGGACAGCCTGAACTCATCACTGGCAAACGCTACTACGCCCACTCGGGCCGCGATGCCGGAGCTGAAGATGACATGACCGTGCAATACTACGATTGGAATTCGAAGAACGGGACTTGGGCGAAGCATTTGATCTCGACGGCTCCAGCAGGAAAAGGGCCCGGCATCGGGCTGCAAATTCGAGTCCACGACCTAGACGGCAACGGCTGGAAAGACATCATCGTGCCGGGAAAGAGCGGAACGCACATCATCTGGAATGATGGCAAGTGAGAGTTCACGGCAATTCCAGTTGCTTCTAGGCGCCTACTGACTTGCCACATTTCAAAATTGCTGGTTTTCCGCGTTAGATTTTGCGGCAAACGGTAGCGGTCCTTTGTAGCTGCCCTCTTTTCGGGCAACTTGAAGAATCCGATCCGCACATTCTCAGGATCTACTCATGAGGCAATTCCCATTCACCGTGACGTGTCTTCTGATCACCACGGGCATCATGCTCATCGCAGATCGGCGAGCCCAAGCAGCGGAGAATCCTCGCCCTGACATTGTTTTCATCATTGTCGATGATCTGAATGACTGGCTGGGCTGTCTTGGCGGACATCCCGATGCCAAGTCGCCAAACATCGATGCGCTTGCTGATGGCGGCATGTTGTTTTCACAGGCCTACTGCAACTCACCACAGTGCCGCCCCTCGCGCACCAGTCTTATGACAGGTGTGTACCCATTTAAGACTGGTACGTATTTCAACGCCCGCTTCCGCGACGAGACCCGAGTTACAACGCCAACCCTCCAGCAATTCTTTATGAACAACGGCTACCGAGTCGCCAGCGGCGGAAAAGTGTTCCATGGCACACCCGGCAAACACGGCGATTCACTTTTCAAGAAGCCGCGTGATCCGAAGCCGCCGAAAGGCAAAGATAACTTCAACGCCCTGAGAGCCCCCAATGACGGATATGCCCTTGACGTCCGCGACGAAGAGATGGGTGACTACAAAGTTGCTCAGTGGGCAACGGAACAATGGAACAAAGCCACGAACGAACCGCTCCTCATGACCGTCGGTTTCTTCCGTCCGCATCGGCCATTGCAAGTGCCCAAGCCATGGTTCGCTCAGTTCCCGCTCGCATCAATTCGACGCCCCGCCGAACCTATGGGTGTCGACGATTGGGACGACATGCCGGAATTCGCTCGGCGTCTTGCCCGAACGCACGCCCACAAGCCGCTCCACAACGGCCTGAGCGATCACGAGTACATCGTCGCCCGCGACCAGTGGGATGCCACCATCCGCGCCTATCAAGCATCCATCGCTTTTGTCGATCGTCAGATCGGTCGATTCCTCGATAGCCTGAAAGAGAACCCACGCGGGCGCGAAACTTATGTCATGCTGGTGAGCGATCACGGCTGGCATCTGGGCGAGAAGAAACACTGGTGCAAGGGAGCCATCTGGGAACAAACCACCCACATTCCCTTCATCGTACGCGGGCCGGGTATCAAAGCCGGAGCCAAATGCACTCAACCAGTCAGCCTGATCGACGTGTATCCGTCGCTGGTCGATCTCGCGGGACTCGAAATTCCCGACTGGCTCGACGGCACGTCCATCAAGCCGCAGCTCGCCAATCCATCCTCGCCACGCGGCCCCGCGATTTCATCCTACGGCGAAGGCAACACTTCGATTCGCACTCAGCGATGGCGCTACATCCGTTACGAAGACGGCAGCAAAGAACTGTACGACCATCGAGTCGATCCCAACGAATGGACCAATCTGGCGAACAAGCCAGAGCACAAAAAGACCAAGAAGAGGCTGGCCCAAATGATCCCAGCAAATCAACATCCGGGGCTGAAAGTTCAGGACTGGTTCGACAAGTATCAAAAGTGACCGACGTGACTATCACTATGAAACACATCTTCACCCTGCTCTCACTTCTACTGATTTCGGCAACTGTCGCCGCTGCCGCGTCTCCGAAGAACGTTGTGCTGATTCTTGCCGATGATCTTGGATGGGCGGACACGACGCTTTATGGAAAGACGTCGCTTTACGAGACGCCGAATATTCAGAGGCTCGCTGCAAGAGGTATGACGTTTTCCAGTGCGTATGCGAGTCCGATCTGCTCGCCGACTCGCGCCAGTATCATGATGGGGCAGAATCCTGCTCGGCATGGGATGACGGCGCCGGCGGCACATTTGGAAGTTGAACGGTTTGAAGCGGTCGCCAGTGAGAACGGGCCGCCTCATCAGAAGAGTACGAACGTTAAATCGGCAACGCGGCTTGACCCCGATTTGCCGTTCCTGGGCAAAGTGCTCAAGGACGCGGGCTACTCGACCGCGCACTTTGGCAAGTGGCATTTGGGGCGAGAGCCGCATTCTCCGCTGGAACGTGGGTTTGATGTGGACCTGCCTCATTGGCATGGGCCCGGCCCGAAGTCGGGTTACTTGGCACCTTGGGCTTATCCGAACTTCAGGGAGGGAAAGCCGGGCGAACACATTGAGGATCGCATGGCTCAAGAAGCCGTCGCGTGGCTTAAGAAACGTGATCGCTCGAAGCCGTTCTTCATGAACTACTGGCAGTTTTCCGTGCATGCTCCATTCGGAGCGAAGCCGGAGTTGATCGAACGTTATCGGAAGAAGCTAGCTCGTAGACCGGGCACTCTTGCCCGTCCCGACGTAAAGAGTCGTGTAGGACGGGCAGGAGTGCCCGTCCTACAACAATCGCCGACCTATGCGGCAATGGTGCATTCTCTAGACGACGCTGTTGGGAGTTTGCTCGATGCTCTGGACGAGGAGGGCAGCGCTGACGAAACGGTCATCGTCTTTTACTCAGACAACGGCGGCAACATCCACTGCGGCCTTGAGGAAACCGCTGCTTCCGGCGAGAAATACATCACACCCATCACCAGCAATCACCCGCTGCGTGGCGGCAAGGGTGGCATCCACGAAGGCGGTGTTCGTGTTCCGGCCGTTGTTGTATGGCCTGGAGTTACCAAACCGGGCTCGCGCAGTGACGTGCGGATTCAAGCAACGGATCTGTATCCAACGATCCTTCACATGTTAAATGTCGATCGACCGAAAGATCACGTCATCGATGGTGTTGACTTTGCCAAAGCGCTGCGCGGCGAAGACATGGATCGCGGGCCGATGTTTACACACGTTCCGGGGCATGGCAACACGCCTCAGTGGCTGCCGCCTTCAACGTCCGTGCATCACGGCGATTGGAAGCTGATCCGCACGTATCACTATGGCGAGGATGGCAATCATGAATATCGACTATATAACCTGCGCGAGGACATCGGTGAAAACAAGAACTTAGCAGCGTCTCAACCAGAGAAAGTCAAACAGCTCGACAAGCTAATCGAAGATTACATCGTCGAGGCGAAAGTCGTCGTTTCACGACCCAACCCGAAGTTCAATCTGGCAAAGTTCGATCCGTCGAAGATCGGTGTGCAAGCTGGCGGTTTGAAGATGCCACCAGGCTTTAAGTCGTCGAAACCAAGCACTGGCAAGCCTACAAAACCGGTCAACAAGAAATCCATGTTGGGATGGATTGCTAAGAACGCCGAAATAACCATCACAGATGACTCGCTTCAAATCAGCCCCGCAGGTCGTCAGCCATTTATTGCCAACGCAAGGGTGCGAGCAAACGGGCCCGTTGAAGTCAAACTTCGAATCCGGACACAAAAAGATGGAACATGTCGATTGCAGTGGCGCACCGAAGACCAAGACAGCTTTCCAGAAACTGGGCAACGAAAGTCGTTCGAGGTCGCTGGTGGTGACTGGCAAGAGTTAACCGTGCCGCTTGACGTCAAAGGCCGCGTCGTTCACGTCCGTTTGTTTCTGTCCGACTCAAGACGGCCAACAGAGATTGACTGGATTGAGGTTACTTCGAAAGACGGCAACAAGAAAACTCGAAAGCGATGGGACTTCAAACAAACGGTAAAGATCAGTGATTTTCAGCCGCCACGCAAACCCATGCCGAAGACGGTGTCGGCTGGAAGCCACGACGACGGTTTGCGGCCGAACGTTATTCTTATCCTCGCTGATGATCTCGGTTATGGTGACGTTGGCTGCTATGGCGCGGCTGATGTTAAGATGCCGGTCATGGATCAATTGGCGAAAGAAGGCGTTCGTTGTACGGATGGTTACGCCGCGTTTCCTGCTTGCTCGCCCTCGCCAGCGGCACTGTTGACCGGACGCTATCCGGCACGGTTTGGACCAACGTATGAAGATTGCTTCGGCGGCGGAGCACCAGAACTTGACCCTGCCGAACACCCGACAATCGGCCAGATGATGAAGGGCGCCGGATATCGAACGGCCTGCTTCGGCAAGTGGAATGTTTCCAATTTGAACCGTCGCCGCGCAAACGATTTTGGGTTTGATCGCTGGGTCGGACTTCATTTGAATCACGACTTCTTTACTCACAAAGTCGTGCGCACCAGTGAACTCGATATGTACGAGAACGGAAAACCTTTGAATCTTGAAGGCGTTTGGTCGGACACCATTTTTGCCGGTGAAGCGATTCGTTTTATCAGAGCCAAGAGCGAGCAGCCGTTCTTCATCTACTTGCCGTTTCAAGCACCGCACGATCCGATTCAAGATCCGGACATTCCGTTCGATAAGCCTCGCGATAAGAAGAAGCCTGAGAATCGCGCGACCTTGATCAAGATGATCGAACGTCTCGACCTGGAAATTGGTCGTGTAATGCAAGCGCTCGACGATCAGAAACTTGCCAAGAAAACATTCGTCATCGTAACCAGCGACAATGGTGGTGCAAAGGGAATTGCGAGGAACTTGCCACTCAGCGGCGCGAAGCCGAGTTTGCTTGAAGGTGGAATACGCGTGCCACTTATCCTGCGTTGGCCTGCGTGTTGCCTTCAGGCAAAGAATTCTCCTCGCCGGTCACCGCGATGGACCTCACTGCGACCGTTGCTGCAGCGGGCAAGGCCAAGTCACCTCAAGACAAATCCTTTGATGGCCTCGATCTCATTCCAGCACTCACCGGTAAATCAGAACGCGATTTGCGGTTTAGTGCACACGGAATCACGAGATCCAAACGCGGTTCGCCACGTTTGGCCAAATCTTATGTCAACTCAATTCGAATCACGACCGTTCTGTAAATGAACTCGCTTAGCCGCTTTCATCAGTATCTCACGCGCCCACTGCGAGGACGACGCGTAACCCGCTAGCTCTGCGGCCTCATCGACAAACTGACGGTCGGGCTCTGCCATTCGAATACGGAATGGCTTCTCTTTCCGCACCTCATCAGGCAATAGCTTACGTCCCATTGGATTTCCATTCTTGCCAAGGGTGATCTGTTTTCCATCGCATGTTATTGTCGCCACAATTATTATCCTGTCAATTGCACTTGCATTCTACATCGAACCAGCCGCATAGAAAGGCATGTTCGATGACTTTGTTTGAATTGATCGACCGATGAGACGACCACGACGTAACGAAACCTCGAAGACGTCGGTAATTGGAACGCTGTCAACGCCGACTGCCGAAATTTTGAAGCGGTATTTTACGGGCACAATTTTGTCGCTTCTATTGGGGACGAATGCAGGTATCCGGTCATCAGGGTCGCGCACATGCCTACCGTTCGTGTAGATTCGATTGCGATCGCGAATTCCAGGATGTTTCATCGTTGGCTTGTACTTCTCAATTGGAATCACGCCAACGGCATGGCAAACAAACAAGTAGGATGGAAATCGATCGTTTGTGAAACGTTTTACGACACCAAACCACAATGTTTCTCCAGCACGAATTTGATGGCACTTTGCCGGTGTGGTATTGCCCAGAAAAAGTGGACAGTTCCACTGTCCACTTTTTCTGGGCAATACCAGTTGAAAGTGTATGTGCTTAAAGACGACTTGAAACACTTATGGGACTACCGCTACCGCGGTGCCGCAGAGAACTTCTGGGAATCGTGGTATCGCCGAGCCATCTACAG
>PBMZ01000077.1 GCA_002722955.1 Planctomycetaceae bacterium
CAGTTTTCCGTCAAAGACGCCGATTCATTGCGTTGTTGGGCGGACGAGTTCCGACCGATCGTCGAAACGATTCTTGTCCCAGAAGCCCAATCACCACCACTGCCAGCTGACGAGCGTACTCGGCGCTTGGAAGCTTCTTCGTTGGGACAGCGTTTGCTTGAAGTCCAAGCGCTCTCGCCGCTGGAGTTCGTGCTCTCGGAATTCGAGAACGACGCTGTTCGCGCCGGCTTATTGTTCTTCAATGGCCTTCGCGAAGTCGACTTGAGATTGAAGGGTTTCGGTCATTCCATTCCATCCTTGCTGGCAAGCCCCCACAAAGCCCAAATGTGCATCGGTGGATCCGCGCAGCTAGCCGAAGCTCTCCGAAGTGATATTGTCGAGCATGGTGGCGAGGTTCGACTGAATGAAGAACTGGCTTCCATTCTGTTCGAGAACGGCAAAGCGTGCGGCATTGAACTTGTATCCGGCGAGCGAATCGGGGCGAGCTTCGTGGTTTCTGGATTGAACCCGCAGCAGACGTTTGTTGATCTGATCGATGCGAATGACTCGCCGGACAGAACTCGACAGGCCGCGGAACAGTTTCAGTACAATCTGCTGGCGCCACTGTTTGCTCTGAACGTCTGCTTGCATGAAGCTCCCGCTTACCAAGCGGCAGAAGTCGATGGCAGACTGAACGAGGCCTTCATGGTCATCATGGGACTCGATCGGTTTAGTCAATTCGAACAGATCGTACAGGCACACGAAGAAGGCAAGCTTCCGCCAACAGTCATGTGGGGAGCATGCCCGAGTGTCTTTGATCCAAGCCAAGCTCCCACAGGCAAGCACTCCGCGTTCATGTGGGAAAAGCTGCCGTACCAACTTGACGGTGACTCCGCAAATTGGGATGAAGCGGCGGCACGCCATGGACGCGAGTTGCTTGAACTTTGGAGGCGGTATGCTCCAAACTTGTCAGACGAGTGCGTGATCGATTCCTTTTCAAGATCACCGCTTGAGATTACTCGCACGCTGCCAAACATGCACAACGGCGATCTGCTGGTGGGCTCGTTCGACAACAACCAAATCGGAGCCAACCGCCCCTTCGCGGGAGCCGGCTGTTATCGCACAGAGCTGCCTGGACTGTATCTCTGTGGAGGCTCGACCCACCCCGGAGGCAACATCACAGGGCTTTGCGGTTACAATTCGGCACGAGTCATCACGGCGGACCTTTCATTGCCAGTTTGGTGGACACACCCCGAGTTAACTTATTGAAACATCAAAGTCTTCGTTTAACGGACACGACATGAAAATCGCAAGCGCCGGAATTCAACACGAGACCAATACGTTTTCCAACACGCCAACAACGCTGGCCGATTTCGTCCGAGACAGCGAGTGTGGCGAAAACTTTGATGGTGGCGAAACCGTGTTCGCACGCTATCGCGGAACCGGCACGATTCATGGCGGTTACATTCAAGCGGCTGACGAATTGGGCATCGAGCTCGTTCCATTGTTAGTCAGCAAAGCATATCCCTCGGGCCTCGTCGTCGAAGCCGATTTTCAAGGGATGCTCGACCAGATCGTGGATCGATTAAAGACAAGCTTGCCCGTTGACGGCGTCGCTCTCGACTTACACGGCGCGATGGCATCGGTCGAGCATGAAGATGCCGAAAGCGTCATCATCGCCGCCGTTCGCGAGGTCATCGGCCCCAACATTCCTCTGTTCGTGACATTGGACCTTCACGCCAACATCACAGCTCGCATGGCCGAGCTATCCGATTGCATCATCGGCTACGACACTTATCCTCACGTCGACATGGGCGAGCGCGGACATGAAGCCATCAACTTGCTGGCGCGAACAATTCGCGGCGAGGTGAAACCGGTCCAACAGTTCCGCCAACTTCCCGTGATGACGATGCCACCCATGCAATGCACGCTGCGCGAACCAATGCAGTCACTGTTCGGCCGAGTCCACTCGATGGAGTCCGAAGACGGCGTCTTGACGGCGACAGTCGCCATGGGATTCCCCTTCGCCGACATCCACGATGCCGGCGTCTCCATACTTGTCACTGTCGATGGGAGCGAGGAACTTGCCAATCAGAAAGCGGATGAACTCGCCAGTTGGATGTGGGATTTGCGAGACAAACTGCAACCCGACCTAAAAACCATCGAGCACGTTATCAACTTCGCCAACAACGAAGCCGAGGGGCTAGTGATCTTCGCCGATGGTTCCGACAACCCGGGCGGCGGTGCTCCTTGCGATGGCACAATCGCCCTACAAGCGATGATCGACGCGGACTTCCAAGGCGGATTAGTCGGAGTTCTGTTCGATCCAGAAACGGTGGAACAAGCTTTCGCAGCCGGGATTGGTAACGATTTCGCTGCAAGAATCGGAGCCAAGACCGACAATCAACACGGTGTCACCGTCGAGACCGATGCTTACGTCAAGGCACTCAGCGATGGCCGCTACACTCATCAAGGCCCAATGATGCATGGGTTAGCGGGAGACATGGGCCGCTCGGCTTTACTTCGCATTGGCGGTGTTGACGTTGTTATGACGACTCACCGCCGACAACTGATTGACGCCGAGATGCTGCGTGTTGTGGGAGCGGAACCAACCAGTTACCGCCTGCTCGTCGTCAAAAGCGCTGTTCACTTCCGAGCCCACATCGGACCGTTGGCCTCACACATCTTCGACGCCGACACGCCGGGAATCCACCGGCCTGATTTCTCGACATTCGACTACGAAAACGTGCGACGGCCGATTTATCCGTTGGATTTGGATGTGGCGTATTAACTGAAAGTAGCCCTCCGAGTGAGGAGCCTTTTCGGAAAGCCCACCAGAGAACAGATCGTGTTCTACTTCCACACCAACCGCGACAAGCTTGTCTCTCGGAGAGAGACGGCTACTTTCCCGGTATCAGCTTTAGGTTCTTCAGTCGGAAGCTGCGGACTTCGAGGCCGGCCGATGTTGCCGTGGTGACGGTGACTTGAGTGGGCAAGTCGATCGAGCCGACGCGTTTCCAACTATGCTGGAACGACTGAGTCTGCAAAAGCTCGCCAGTCTCGGCGTTCCAGTATTGGACCGTATAGGACTCGGGCAAGAACTTGCCATCGGCATTCTTTACGTTGTCCAGAATCGTAATCGTCATGTTCTTCGAACCGAAGTTGCGATTAACGACAGTGATCTGTCCATCCTTCACTCGATAACTCGATGCAAAGTGCCCACCGACGAAACGTAGCAGCGGACCGAAAGGATGATCGCGGTTGCTGTCGGCGAAGTGCAGAACAGGTTTCTCGCGCGGTTCGTCGGACGCCTTTCGGTGCAAAGCGATCGAGCCCAACTGGTCCTCGAACCAATCGACCGCAGTGCCCTCATCCAAGTCCGCCGATGCACTGCCCTCGTCATCGACTTTGAACTTGCCCGAAAAGCTACGGCCGTCGTAAACCCCTTCCGCCTCGCCCTGAAAGCCGGTGAAGTTTTTCCAAGTCGCCCGCGATGCGATGGCTTGCTCGAACAAATCGACGGCTTCCTTGTCGGCGTCCGTTCGATGCAAAGGCCAAGAAAAGGCCAGCGTCGCGAAGTTGCGGATTTCGGTGTACTCCTTGCCGTCTTTTATGCCCGACTTGTCCTCGACAAGCTTCGCGTAAACGCAGTAATGACTGGGGCCACCGGGTTTCCAGGTGGCCTTGCCCGATTTATCAGCGGTGACTTCTTCTTCGTTCGCTAGATCGTCGTCGACCGTTGTGAACTTGACCGAAGGCACGACCTTGCCGTCTTTCATGGCGGTGAACGTTACGCTGTCGCCGTTGAAGGTCGGCACGATTTCGAATCGCTGTTCTTTGTTGCTGGTCAACTTGTTGATTTGCTCTGCTGGCCCCGAGACCGCCTTCGGATAATATCGCAGCAAGAAAGGCACGTCGCGCTTAACCACACCAAAAGTGCACTCGCCGGTCACGGAAACGGCACCGGATGCGGGTAAGAAGGCTCGCAATCGATCCGTGCCCTCGCGGACCTTGAGCGGTTTGAATTTTCCGGGTTCTACCTGCATCCAAAGACGCGTGTGTGCAATCCTCGGCACGAATAAAGGATCCCCAGCTCGAGCAATCTCGCTAAAGAAGACTTCCGACGTCCGCCCAGCTTCGGCGTGATCTCCGATGCGGATGAATAAGAAGTGAGCCTTTGCCGATTGGGTCGAGGCAAGAGTCGCCGCCAACACGAGTACGCAGGTGAAAAGGCGTTGCATGGTAGTGTTCTCGTTCGATGATTCGTGAGAAAAAAAGAATTCAGCCGTCCTAACTTTGGACGTCGCAGACAAGAATCATAACGGAAATGTTGGAAGATATCTCGTTTGGGAGCCAAAGACGTTTAACGCGGATGTGTTACAGTTTGAGGCTAGATGTCCTGATTCTCGCAGAAGCCGGGAATCTTTGGCGGTAGAGGGCGCTCACGCATTGAGTTACGATGATCGCGGCATGTGAACCACAACTTGCGGACTGAGCAGGACAAAGATGATCAAGACCTACGCTCTCACTCTGACCTTTGTTTTTACATCCGGGTTCGCGAACGCACAGGATTCACTCGATGAAAAGACTCGCGCGCTGATTGCTCGCGGGACGTCTTTGGAGCTGAAGACGAAAATAAGCCTGCCCCCCGGAGATCCACTCGAACACCACGCAGCAGGTTTTGCCAAAGTGCTTTGTTCGGCAGTGTTCGTCACCGGACTCGATCCAGAATTCGCCGCCGAGAGCGTCGGCTACTTCACTGCTCCTTATGAAGAGCGAGCGAAATTGAAATGGCATGTCGACAGAGAAAACAAAGCCGTTCATGTCACGTTGCCCAATGGAGTCACTCGTACGGCGAAATTCATTGGCGATCTTGGATGCCTGGCGTTACCACGCGGCAAGACGGCACCTTACTTTGAACCGCCGACCATCAAATCCAATCTGCCGGATGCGGCGACGACACCTTGGCCGGTGGGTGACTTGTTGCCCAAAGTCAATTTACAAGCAAATCTGGATCTGAAATCCGTGGCCAAGGCTGTCGACGCGGCTTTCGAACCGGAAGATGGTCTGACTGCGGCTTATGTCGTGACATGGAAAGGCCGCATCATCGGCGAGCGATATCGTGATGGGATCACCAAGCACACGTCTTTGGAAAGTTGGTCTATGGGTAAGAGCTTGACGGCAACCTTGATGGGAATTCTGATCAAGGACGGCGTCTACTCGTTGAACCAGCCCGCACCCGTTCCCGAGTGGCAAAAGAAGAACGACCCGCGTCAAAAGATTCGCATCGTGGACATACTGCAAATGTCGAGCGGACTGAGATTCCGAGCTCCGGCCGACCCGGACTTTGATCCCGATGACGGCTATCCCGATCATCGTTATGTCTATACAGGAACAGTCAATTCGTTCAAATGGGCGGTCAGCAGACCTCAGCAGTGGGCTCCGAACACAGTGGGTCGTTACCGGAATTCGGATCCAGTGACAACGAACTACTTGGTTCGCTTGGGCGTCGAGAAACGCGGCGACGACTATCACAGCTTTCCTCAACGCGCCCTGTTCGACAAGCTGGGCATGCGAGACATGGTTCTAGAAACTGACCCTCACGGAAACTTCCTGCTGGAAGGATACGAGTTCGGAGCGGCTCGAGACTGGGCGCGGCTCGGCAATCTCTATCTACAAGACGGTGTTTGGAATGGTGAACGCATCCTGCCCGACGGCTTTGTAAAGTTCGTCAGCACGCTCGCTCCGGCATGGGTTGCAGACGGTCGACCAATCTATGGCGGCTTCTTCTGGATCAATGGAACGGGGCAATACCCGATTCCTAAAGATGCCTATTACATGGCCGGTGCCGGCGGCCAGTACACGTTTATCATCCCCTCGCACGATTTAGTTGTTGTGAGGATGGGGCACTACAAGGGCTCGAGCGTTGGCAGAGAAGCACTCAATAGGTCACTGAGTTTGCTGATGAAGGCAATTCCCAAGAGCAAAACGAAATAGGCGAGCACCCAAACAAGATACCCATCGACTGCGACGAAGAGTTGTAATTGTTTAACCCGTAGCCGAAGGCGAGGATTCGCGGGCGTGATTCCTCGCCTGCGGCTACGGGTTAAACGCCACGACTCTTAGCTAGCACCGAACCACGGAAGATCTGCTCCGTTGGGCGGCAAGTCGATGACTTCCACGCCAGTCACTTGTTCGTGTTGACGCAATTCTTCCAGAGCGGCGTCGCCCGGTACTGAGTCCAGATTCAGCACCGCCACCGCTTCTCCACCCTGCTGAACATTTAACCGGCCCAATGCCATGTGCGCGATGTTGACGTCGTGTTTGCCCAAGATCGTACCAACGAAACCGATCAAGCCGGGCACATCGTTGTGCTTAAACACGAGCAAACATCCGTCCAAATAGGCATCCAGCTGGAACTTGCCAAGCCGGACAAGTCGTAAGTACTCGCGTCCAAACATCGTTCCGGCAGCGCTGTACTCGTTCGAATCGGTGACAACCGTCACGCTGACGATGTTGGCGAAGGTGCCTCGGTCGTTGGTCAGCGAAGTTTGAAGCTCGATGCCGCGATCTCTGGCCATGGTCTCGGCGTTGACGATATTGATGTTCTCTACCAACGCGGACTTGAGAAGTCCAGATGCGAAGCTTGCTGAAATCAGATTTGTTCGCATGTCGGAAGAATCACCGCGGCATAAAACCTTGGCCGAGGTGACTCCTTCATTGCCGATCTGTTGAGAGAGCAGCAATCCCAAACGGTGGGCCAAGTCCAAGTACGGTTTGATTTCTTCCATCTCGGCACCCGATACCGGTGCCATGTTAACGGCGTGACGGATTTCATTGTCGAGCAAGAAGCCACTGATGATTTCCGCGGCCTCGACCGCCACCAGTTCCTGGGCTTCATCGGTTGATGCTCCCAAGTGAGGCGTCGTGACGACTTGCGGCAACTTGACCAGCGGATCCGGCTCGGGCGGTTCAGACACAAAGACGTCAAGTGCCGCTCCAGCGATGTGTCCGGATTCGATTGCATCAGCCAACGCTTGTTCATCGACGATGCCACCACGGGCGCAATTGATGATGCGGGCACCTTTTCTCATGCGAGCTAATCGCTCGGCGTTGATCATTCCCTCGGTCTCGGGCGTCATCGGCGTGTGCACAGTCAGAAAGTCACACTTGTCGATGATGTCGTCAACATTGCGGGAGACTTCGATACCGTGTTGCGCCGCGATGTGCTCGGAGAGAAACGGGTCATAGCCGATAACTTTCATCTCCAACCCGCGGGCTCTTTGAGCGACGCTCATGCCAATGCGGCCTAAACCGATGACCGCAAGCGTTTTTCCAGCCAGCTGCGACCCTGTGTAGAGTTTTCGGTCCCAGCGTCCTTCTCTCATGCTCGCGGCAGCTTGAGGAATGTTGCGAGAGAGCGACATCAACATGGCAACAGTGTGCTCGGCCGTGCTGGTGGTATTGCCAGCAGGAGTGTTCATCACCACGATGCCTTCGCGAGTCGCCGCAGCTAGATCGATGTTGTCGACACCCACGCCGGCTCGGACGATGACCTTGAGCCGCTTTTGGCCTGCCAACAATTCCTCGTTCAGTTTCGTACCACTACGGATAATGATTCCGTCGGCATCCTTGAGTGCCTCACGCACTTCCTCGGGAGAGAGACCTGTTTTGACCTCTACTTGAATGCCGTCCGTCGCGTTCAATACGTCTAGGCCAGCGCTCGACAAGTTGTCCGTCACGAGCACAGTTTGCATGGATTCGATCCTTGCTGAAGTTTGAATTTCGTCCGCGGAACAATTAGCAAAAAACTGCCATTAATGCCAGATGGCTCCGGTTGACCTGAGAAGGTGTACAAGGAATCGAGTATTCGCTGTCGAAGGCCGGTGAAGGTTAGACCCATAGTCGCGCGTTGGGTTACCGTATTCGAAGCTATTTCGGCACCCAAAAACAGAAACTACCAAGGGTTGCGCGCCAAATATGCTTGACAGCGGAATGACGAATGCTCATGATCAGGTTTACGACGCAGAAGCTGCCGAATTGAGTGGATGTGGTTGTGTTCGCCCGAATACATCACTCTCACCTGCCAAGGCACGCTTGGGTTGAATCCTCACCGGGTTAGAATCCGGTAACATTTATGTTGATTTAGTGGTCAATTCGACAACTTAACTGTTCCTTTCCGTGTGCCATCGGGCCCTGAAACCTCCGATTGATTGAAGACTGGAAGCGAAAATGGCAACAGGTCACCGGCGTTTAGACATTGACGAAGTAGGCGACGTCACCATTGCGAAGTTCATCGACAAGAAGATCCTCGATGAGGGGAATATTCAAATCATCGGCAACCAATTGTTTGGCTTGGTTGAAGATGATGGTCGCAAGAAGATCGTACTGGACTTTTCCAACGTCGAATACTTGTCAAGTGCCGCCCTTGGTAAGCTGATCACGATGGATAAAAAAGTGAAGACAGCCAAAGGCAAACTTCGTCTGTGCAGCGTACGACCGGACATTTATGAAGTGTTCGCAATTACGAAGCTCAACAAGTTGTTCGACATGAAGGACACGCAGGAAGAGGCGTTGGCAGGGCTTTAGTCGATTCGTAGCGGCGGTTGGCCCCTTCTCTTGACGATCGTCACCACTCGCCGCTTGTGATCTACCAAAGTTGCAATGCACTGCGTTCACTAGACCCTTTCTTTCACTTCTTCGAACGCACGCTTCGCGTGTTCATTCGGTAACTATTTGGTTTTCGGGGCAGAAGGCAAGTTTTCAGCACCGGAAAGACAATCAGCCAACGGTTGCGTTATGTCAGATTTCGAAGAATTCCAGGTCACGATTCCAAGCGACACCGCCGAGGGTCGGGCGGTTCAAGAGCGAATCATTGGCCTCCTTGAAGCTCGCGAATACTCAATGCGCGATGTGTTTGGGGTGCGCCTGGCGTTGGAAGAAGCTTTGGTCAACGCCATCAAACATGGCAATCAGATGGCCGATGATAAGGTCGTCAAAATCGAGTGTTCCGTCTCGACCAAGCACGTCCGCGTCGTTATCGAAGACGAGGGCGAGGGATTCGATATCTCTGCCGTTCCCGATCCGACCGAAGACGAGAACCTGGAAAAACCTGGCGGTCGCGGCATCATGTTGATGCGATCTTTCATGACGCACGTCGAGTACAACGATCGAGGAAACATCTTGATCCTCGAAAAACGCACGGACGAGCCTGAAGAAGACGACGACTAAGCACAAGCTAGCTCGAATCGTCAAATTCCGCCGCCGGCGCGCGTGACAGCAGGCTTATCGATTGCCTATCTTTAGCACTTCAATCTCCAACCTGTGCACGCTATTCGCTGCTGAAAGACAAGCAACCAGATCGGTTGCGGCAATTGAGACTTCATGACACCCTCTGAGTTTACGCCAAGACGAATTCGCGACGTTTATAGTTCCGGCCAATTTGGACTTTCCGTGGAGGTCTTCCCCCCACAAACGGCCAAGGGCGACGACTTACTGTACCGCACGCTGGATCGTCTCCAAAGCTTCCGGCCAGCCTTCGTTTCTTGCACTTACGGAGCCGGTGGCAGCACGCAAGCTCGCACGGTCGAAATCTGCAGTGAGATTCAAAGCCGATACCAACTCGCAGCAACCGCGCACTTTACATGTGTCGGCGCGAGTCGAGACGACTTGATTCAAGGCGCGGAGCTGATGATGCAATCGGGTATCCGCAACATCATGGCGCTTCGTGGTGACCCTCCGGCAGGAACAGAGACCTTTACCGTCGCCGAAGGTGGGTTGGCACACGCAAACGAACTGGTCGAACTTCTGCGAGAGAAATCGACGGATATCGGAATCGGTGTTGCCGGTTATCCCGAGAAACACCAAGAAGCCGCCGACGCTCAAACGGACTTGGACAATCTGAAACGCAAAGTCGACGCCGGCGCGGATGCCGTCTTTACTCAGCTGTTCTTTATCAATGACAACTTCTTCGAGTTCCGCGATCGCTACGCAAAGGCCGGCATCACGCAACCGTTGATCCCTGGAATCATGCCGATTACCGAGTTCGCCAGGATCAAACGCATCACTTCCATGTGTGGCGCCGTCTTCCCCGAGGACTTAGCCAGCCGGCTCGAAGATGCTCAAGACGACCAAGAGCAGCAGTTCCAAATTGGTTTGGATCACGCAATTCAACAGTGCCAACAGTTGATCGATGCCGGTGTACCGGGAATTCACTTCTATGTATTGAATCGCTCGCAGGCTTGCGAACAGATTCTTACTGCTCTCGGAATTGGTAAGTGAACCTAGTAATCGCCGAGTCTCTCTAGCCTTTAAGCCCATAAATTGCATAGATTCCCGCTAGTCCTACGTGGTCACTAAGTCTGGAGTGCCGCCATGCTGCGCGATCAACTCGAACACATGCTGTCCGAGCGTATCCTTTTGCTCGATGGAGCCATGGGTGCGCTCATTTTGGCCAACAAGCCAACAGACTCAGACTATCGCGGCGAGCGGTTCGCGGATCACAGCCGTCCGCTGGAAAACTGCAATGACGTGTTGGTCCTCACGCAACCGCGCATGATCGAGCGTATCCATCAGCAGTATCTTGAGGCCGGTTCCGACATCATCGAGACGGACACTTTCAATGCGAATCCGATTTCACTGGCCGACTATGAATTGCAAGACCTCACGTATGAGTTGAACAAGACGGCGGCCGAGTTGGCAGTTCGAGCCCGCAATCAGTTCTGCGATGAAAACTCTGCCGGCCCGCGCTTTGTTGCTGGAAGTATGGGCCCGACCAGCACGACGTTGTCGATGTCTCAAGACGTCAATGATCCTGGCAATCGCAATCACACATTTGATCAGGTTGCCGATGGGTACTTCGAGCAAGTCCGCGGCTTAGTCGACGGCGGCGTTGACCTGTTGTTGCCAGAGACATCATTCGACACGCTCAATATGAAGGCTTGCTTGTTCGCCATCGATCGCTACTTCCGAGAGAACAATGTCACGCTGCCTGTTATCGTTTCGGGGACGATCTTTGAGGGCGGCCGGACAATGACGGCGCAATCGATCGAAGCCTTTTGGACTTCGATCGCTCACTTTCCGACATTGGCTGTGGGGCTCAACTGCGCGATCGGTCCGCAAAAGATGCGACCGTTTATTGAATCGTTGTCGAACATTTCAACGCACTACACATGTTGCTATCCCAATGCCGGCTTGCCCAACGCGCTGGGCGAGTTCGACATGACGCCCAGTGAAATGGCCGGATACTTGACGGGCATGGCAGAAGCTGGATTCGTCAACATTGTTGGTGGTTGTTGCGGAAGCACGCCCGATCACATTCGAGCCATCAAGGAAGGCGTCCAGAAGTTAGCGCCGCGCCGCTTGCCAGAGTCGACCGCGAATTACTCGAACTACAGTGGCAACGAACGGCTAGAGATTCGCCCGGAATCAACGTTTCTGATGGTTGGCGAACGAACGAATGTCACGGGCTCAAGAAAGTTCGCGCGGCTGATTAAAGAAGAAAACTACGAAGAAGCCATCAGTATCGCGCGCGGACAAGTCGAAGGTGGCGCGAACATCGTCGATGTGAACATGGATGAAGGTTTACTCGACAGTGAAGCCGTGATGACACACTTCTTGAATTTGCTCGCGGCAGAACCCGACATCAGCCGCGTGCCGATCATGATCGACAGCTCGAAGTGGTCAGTCATCGAAGCCGGGCTGAAGTGTGTTCAAGGCAAACCGATCGTCAACTCGATCAGCCTCAAAGAAGGCGAGGATCTCTTCCTCGAACAAGCCCGCAAGATTCGCAGTTATGGCGCCGCTGTCATCGTGATGGCTTTTGATGAGACCGGCCAAGCTACCGATGCGGATCGAAAGGTCGAGATCTCGAAGCGTGCCTATGATCTATTGACACAAAAGGTTGGTTTTCCGCCCGAGGACATTATCTTCGATCCGAACATCCTGACTGTCGGAACGGGTATGGAGGAGCACGCCAACTATGCAGTCGAGTTCATCGATGCCGTACGGCGAATCAAGGAAGTCTGCCCTCACGCCAAGACATCCGGTGGCGTCAGCAACGTGTCGTTCTCATTCCGAGGCAACAATGTCGTCCGCGAAGCAATGAACGCAGCGTTCCTGTATCACGCCATCGACGCTGGCCTCGACATGGGCATCGTCAATGCCGGTCAATTGGACGTTTACGAAGAGATCGACAAAGAGCTTCTCGAACACATCGAAGACGTATTGCTCAACCGCCGTGAAGATGCGACCGAACGACTAATTGATTACGCCGAAAAGGTCAAAGACCAAGCACAGTCCAAGACAAATCAAAAGGCCGATGAGTGGCGTTCCGAACCGGTTGAAGAACGTCTGAAGCACGCGTTGCTCAAGGGCATTACTGATTACATCGACGAGGACACCGAAGAGGCGCGGCAGAAGTACGGCCGACCTCTGAACGTGATCCAAGGTCCGTTGATGGACGGAATGAACGTTGTCGGAGAACTCTTCGGCGCGGGCAAAATGTTTTTGCCGCAAGTCGTTAAGAGTGCCCGCGTCATGAAGAAGTCGGTCGCGTACTTGACGCCTTACATGGAAGCCGAGCAGGCCGATTCGGGTGCAAGCACACGCGGCACAGTTGTCATGGCGACGGTAAAGGGCGACGTGCACGACATTGGAAAGAACATCGTCGGCGTTGTCTTACGCTGCAATAACTTCGAGGTCATCGACTTAGGCGTGATGGTGACTTGCGAGGAAATCCTGAACACAGCCCGCGAAAAGAACGCGGACTTGATCGGTCTCAGCGGATTGATCACTCCATCGCTGGACGAGATGGTCTACGTTGCCAAAGAGATGCAACGTGAAGACGTCAACTTACCACTTCTGATCGGTGGTGCCACCACCAGCGCGAAGCACACCGCCGTCAAGATCGCGCCGCAGTTCGAGCAACCCGTGATTCACGTAATGGACGCTTCGCTGTCGGTGCCGGTTGTGGAAGCGCTGCTTGACGATGAGCGTCGTGGGGAACTGGTCCGTAAGAACTCGGAAGATCAGGAGAGAGATCGTCGAGTCTACGCGGACTTGCAACAGAAGACACTTGCCCCTTACTCGCAGACGGTCGAGAACCGATTCTCGACCGATTGGGCCAGTCTGCGAATCGACAAGCCAAGTTTTGCGGGAACAAAAGTCTTAGAGAATTATTCGCTCGAGTCGTTAGTGGAATTCATCGATTGGTCGCCCTTCTTCCAAGCGTGGGAACTGCGTGGCAAGTTTCCCAAAATCTTCGAGGACCCCAATGTGGGCGAGGAAGCCAAGAGGCTGTTCGACGATGCACGAAAACTGCTCGATGACATCGTCAACAACAACCGTTTGACCGCTCACGGCGTTTACGGTTTTTGGCCCGCCGGCAGTTGTGGTGACGGCATCGTGCTCTTTACCGATGAATCGCGCGAGCAAGAACTAATGCGATTCCCCATGCTTCGCCAACAGTGGGAACGCAAAGGCCAAACGATCTTTCGCTGCTTGGCCGACTATGTCGCGCCAGTCGATTCAGGCCGAGCAGATTACGTCGGTGCCTTTGCTGTCACAACCGGCATCGGATGCGACGCGATCGTGAAAGAGTTCGAGGAGCAACACGACGATTATCAAGCAATCATGACAAAGGCCCTGGCCGATCGCTTGGCTGAAGCGTTCGCCGAAAGTCTACACCGGCAAGCTCGCATCGACTGGGGTTATGGAAGCGAGGAAGCGCTGTCAAACGACGAGTTAATCGCCGAAAAGTACCGTGGCATCCGTCCCGCATTTGGCTATCCCGCTTGCCCCGACCACACTCGCAAACGCGACCTCTTCCAACTCTTGGACGCCGAGTCCGCATGCGGAATCCAATTAACTGAGAACTTCGCAATGCTCCCCGCCGCTTCAGTCAGCGGCCTCTATTTCGGTCATCCGGAAAGCCGCTACTTCTCCGTCGACCGAATCACCAAAGAGCAACTGACCTACTACGCTGCTCGCACGGACATGTCCGTTGAAGATGCAGAACGCTGGCTATCACCGAACTTAGGCTACGATGCCTGATCGGTCGGCTCGAGGTTAATACAACGCCCCCAACTTTACGTCGGGGGTTCTCTCGTCTTTGCACTACTTGTCGTGTAGTGCAAAGACGCGAGAACCCCTTAGATGAACTCAGGGCGGAATACCTTAATTGCCGCTTAACTAAGCCGCAGCCGACTTCGCTTGGCCGCTCGATCGAATATTCAGAGCTTCGACGATCAGCGAGAAAGCCATCGCAAAGTAGATGTAACCTTTCTCGATGTGAGTTCCGATGCCCTCGGCAACCAGCATCACGCCGATCAGTAGCAAAAAGCTGAGTGCCAGCATCTTGATTGTTGGCTGCCGGCGGATGAATTCGCTGATTCGGTCCGAGAAAATCAACATGACGCCAACAGCAATGATCACGGAAATGATCATAACCGTCAGATCATCGACCATTCCCACCGCCGTGATGACTGAGTCTAACGAAAAGATGATGTCCATGACGGCGATTTGAATTAGAACGCCGCGAAAGCTTGCTGCCTTGGACTCTGAGTCTGCCTCGGATTCTTTGTTGAGCTTGTGATGAATCTCGCGAATTGAGCTCTTGATCAAGAACAAGCCACCACCGAAGAGAATTAAGTCTCGTAGCGAGACCGCGTTGACCTCGGCGTTCAGCCAATGTTCGTCATGCACGAACGATTCCGGAATTCCCAATTGAGTCAACTCGAACAGCGGCTCTGTGAAGCCAAGGATCGCTTTCAATGAACATAGAAGTGCGAGCCGCATGATCAAAGCCGCCGCCAGCCCAAGCCGCCGCGCCTTTGGTCGTTGCTCTTCCGGAAGTTTATCGGTCAAGATCGCAATGAAAACGATGTTGTCGATGCCTAACACAATCTCCATAACTGACAAGGCAATCAGTCCAATGATCGCTTCAATGATGGATTCCATAATATCTTCCGTTAGACTGGGCAGCAGGAGCTAATCGTTTTGCCAATGGGTAAGGAGAGGTCCAATGTATCGTTATTGCTGGCTGATCGCGATTCTCATTACTTGCATGAACGCCCATTTTGCTTGCGCGGATGATTCAAAGTCGGCGGCAAAAGAAAAATCAGCAGCGCCGAAGAAAAAGACTCTTGCCGAACGCCAAGCATTTGCCGCCAACATTGTGATTGCATTCCGTGAAACTCACGATGGCTGGAGTTCTGATGAGGTGCTTTTACAGGACAAGCTAAATCAGGCATTCCTCAAGAAGTGCCGAGAGCTTGTGCCCGAATCCAATGCGGCCGAGTGCAATTGGACGCTCATCAATCTTCGCAAGGCTGGCAAGCTAAGCGGCATTCGATCCACGCGAAGACGATATGACCGCCACGACGACTATTTGCACGCGGCCGAGATCGCCGCTCGATTGATGTACGACAAGTACGAAGTCAGCACCGACCGCATGCTTTGCGATCCTAAGCGACGCGCGGAGTTTGATAGTGTCGCCTCAAAAGCGGCCCCCAAAGTGGACGCCTATCTGTTGCGAAAGGCGAGCTTTGGACTGCGGAAATCTCGCCGCCTACAACCAGAATTGGTTCTTCGTGTTGCTGATTGGAAAAAGGAAATCTTGACTTTTCCCGCAGAGAAGCTGGTCAAAGACGAGAAACTGATTCCAGACGTTCCTGGAATTTACATCTTTCGTGATGAGACTGGATACCTCTACATCGGCGAGTCATCTCGACTGAGAAGCCGAGTCAGCAAGCACCTGGATCACTCGGACCGAAAGTCGCTGGCACATTACTTATGGAAAAACGGCGTCAAGAAAATCACCGTCGAGCTTCACGCGTTCGACGCGGAATCCAGAGCAAAGGTCAAGAACGTGCGCCGCGCTTATGAGTCTGAGTTGATTCGCAGTCGCAAGCCACGATTTAACATCGCCCCTTGACGCCCGCACTCATAGTTTCGCGGTGCGTGGGGTCAATGCGAATCAGCATTGCAATTAAGACAAATTGTCTTTAATGTGAATGCTGGTTTGTAACTGTACGGCGCAGGCTGATTGATGCTCGAATTTGTCCTGATTAACTCCGTTCTGGCGACGCTTCTCTTCGCCATAGCTCTGCTCGCGTCGCGGTTGTTTCGAGATCCGCGTGTTCAACATGCGCTCTGGGTCTTAGTGCTGGTCAAATTGCTAACGCCGCCACTTCTCACTCTGCAAGCATCATTGATCGCGGGCGCTACGTTGTTGCCAACTCAAGATTCGCTGACTTGGTGCGTCACCATCGCTGTTGGCGCGACCGTGTGGTTTGCGTGGACGATTCGAAGCGTTGTTCGCTTTTATCTCGATGTTGTTAAGAACGGTTCAGAAGATCAGCGATTGGAAGCTGCCACCGAACGTGCTGCGGCTTCTTTAGGAATCGAACACCCGCCGTCGGCTATTTCCACGGAAGCACATGTTTCCCCGCTGCTTTGGTCCGCGGGTTGTCACTGCGTTGTGTTGGTCCCACGAAAGCTGATCGAACGCGTCGAAGATACGCAACTGATGCTCTTGGTAGCTCACGAGTTGGCGCATTATCGGCGGCGGGATCATTGGGTGCGGCAGCTTGAGTTCTTCGCAGTTGGCCTGTTTTGGTGGCTTCCAACAACTTGGTGGGCTCGCCGCCAGATTGAATCGGCCGAGGAACGCAGTTGCGATCAGCTTGTCTTGCAAATATTTCCTGAACACCCCCGCTGCTACGCAGATTCGTTGCTGAAGACTTTGGAATTCCTGTCGGGCGAGGATCCACAGCCAGCCGTTTGCAGTCAGTTTTGCCGACCCGATAGCTGGCGTCGCCGATTCGACGCGATCTTTCAAGAGCCTCCGCGTCGACATCGCCCTGTTGCCTTCACGGCTCTTATCATAGCTTCCGTCGCGTTACTAAGTATTGGACCCTCATTGCAATCTCCGAAATCGTCGAACTTGACGATGTCATTTGCTGGTCAAACGTGGGAGCTCTTGCCCGCGCCAGGATTACAGCAACGAGATTCGTTGATCGCCCGAAAAGTCGGAAACCGCGAGTTACTTTCATCGCCTGTCACACTGGTCGCGAATGCTTCTGCCAGCGAACGGTATGTTCGACTTCACTCGCCCGATGGTCGTGTCGAGATTCTTGCCGAACGTCGTCAACGCCTCGATGATGACTCGTTCGCTATCGGAAATTGGTCACCAAAAGTCGATAAGATCTTGATCCGAGATTCCTTGAATCAAGACGTTTCGTTCGACCAAGCCTGGGATGTGGCCATGAGTTCGGGTGTTGACATCAACTCGATGAACATCACCGCAGTTGCGTTTTCTCCCAACAGTCAGATGCTGGCAACAGGCGATTCGGATGGCCGACTGAGACTCTGGGATATGGATGAAGGTTGTCAGATCAATGTCTTCGAGAAGCACAATGATCGGATTCGCAGTGTCGCGTTTTCTCCGGATGGGACTTTACTGGCAACCGGTGATCAGAACGGAGTCGTCAAGCTCTGGAACGTGGCAAGCCGGCAGCAGCGAATCATCCCGTCTTGTGTTTCACTGACATCCGAGTGCGATCAACGCATCACGTGCGTGCGTTTTTCTCGAGACGGAAGTCACCTTGGAATCGCTTCGGGAAGTCCGGGGAACTCGGGTTCCGTTCAACTTTGGGACTTGTCTTCAATGACCTTAGACAATGAATTCAAGACCGACGTGCTCGCCGCAGTTCTTGACTTTCATCCGAACGGAACAGCATTCATAACGGCAACATGGGATGGCACGTTGACTCTGTGGGATGCTTCGACTGGCTTCGCATGTGAATCCAAGAGCATTGACCAATCCGCGATTGCTGCCGCCGCCTTTTCTCCCGATGCCTGCGACTTGATGAAACGTTACGATTCCATCGCGAACAAGCTGTGATCATCAGAGAGCATGCCAATCGATGTAAGCTCGAAACGTATCCGCTCCATAAGTGGCACCAATTGGAAGCTCACACTTGTTGCGTCTGTCACCAAGCAGCGTGTCGACGATTCCAATGTTTTGATAAACATGGATGTCGTTGTCATGCAACTTCATCGCCTTCTCGAATAGTTTGCGAGCTTCAGCGTGCTCGCCGTGATTGCAGAGCAATGCACCCAAATTGTTGAACAGGGCGTAGTCGTTTCGAAATTGCTTCACAGACTTTCGTAGATACTCGATGGCAAACAGCAGATAATCATCGTAAGCGATCTGCGGATCGATCTTCGAATACCAAAGCAAATCGACTTTCTTGGAAACAGCAATGGCTAGATCGCGGCAGGTTGACCTTTGACTTGCTTCTTGCTTCATCACATCCAATTCCTTGGCAAGATCCGCGCCGCTTGGAATCTCATGAGGCTGAAGATCGATGTTGATCGGTCTTCGATTGACATAGATCTTGAGGCAAGTCAGCGTCTTGAGTGCAAAGCGATAACCTCTCACCGGGGACTTCACCAAAGTCCCCATCACGAAGCAGCGGTCATTCATCGCCGCCTCGCCTCGATAAGGTATTCCGGGACTTTCTGTGATTGTGGCCGAGAGGAATTGTCGGCGCAACACGATGCCGTCAATTCTTTGGACTGACTGTGCCTTTGTGCCCGCGACGAAAAGTTGGTCCGTGTTTTGCCACTGACGCAAATAACCTCGTACACAAACTTCACGGTTCAGCAAACGGCTGCTTCTCTTGAGAATCTGTTTGACATCAAACGCTGTGTCCATGAGCATTCACAATCGCTCGTTTAAGAAGCAGTTTCTCTACGTATCTGTTGGCTCCGCTATTCCTGCTCAACCACCAACGCCTGATCGACCTTTTCAACAGTGACATCTTGTTTCGATCCATCGGGCCAAGTGATTGTGAGCTTGTCGACTTTGTCGTGCTGGCCCAAGCCGAAGGTCACGGCCAGCTCGCTTTGCGACAGATAGCTCTTTGTCGGCATGACCTGTCGACGCTGAGTTGTGCCGCCGGCTTTCAATTCAACGCGGGCTCCGATCGCATCCCGATTACTTTTGCTTCCGTTGAGCTTCAATCGCAGCCAGTGGTGACCGACTTGCTGATCGTTGCGCAGCAACCGCGGCGCTTGTCCGGAGGCAGTAATCAACACGTCAATGTCTCCGTCAGAATCGATGTCCGCATACCCGGCGCCTCTTCCGACAAGTGGTTTCACGAAGTCCGCGCCGCAGCTCTTCTTCGAGACATCCATGAACTCAGTGGGATTTTCTGGACCGCAATTCCAGAACAGTTGCGGTGGCTGTTCGTAGTGCTGGCTGGACTGCACCTTGTTGATTTCTTCTTCAAGGTGACCGTTTGCCGAAAAGAAGTCGACTCGACCATCCAAATCAAAGTCGGCATAGAAGACACCAAAAGTTAGTTCCAAGCGCGTGTTGGGGCCCAATCCGGTTGGCACCGCTTCATCGGTGAATTGCAAATCGAAGTCCGGCTGCACGTAGAGCGCGCTCATCTCGTTGGAAAAGTTGCCGATCGCGATGCCGACTGCATTCGAGTTACGAAAGTGAGCCGTGTCCAAGCCCATCGCTCCGCGTGCTTTCCCATCGGAATCGAACGCGACACCCGCGGCAGCTCCCATCTCTGCAAACTTGCCCTCTCCTTGGTTCACAAACAACAAGTTCTGAACGGTGTCGTTAGCCACCATGATGTCCATGCCGCCGTCTTGATCAAAGTCACAAAATGTGACAGCCAACGACTTCGCCAACGGCGTGCCTCGAACATTGTTGACCTGAACTCCAGCATCCTTCGAGATATCCGTGAACTTGCCATCGCCATCGTTGCGATACAGGTAAGGGTACACACCATCGAACGCCTGTGGGCGTCCGTAGGCTCGACCGCCACCAGTCAATTGAAAGTTCTGCGCGATATCGTATTCGCGCGACCACTTCAAGTAGTTGCACACGAATAGGTCCAAGTCCCCGTCGCCATCGATGTCCGCGCAGCCAGCACTAGAACTCCAAGCGTCGGCATCGCCACCAACGCCGGCAACTTTGGTGGCGTCCGTGAACTTGCCACCTTCGTTTTTCAACAGCAAGTTCGAACCGAGTGCCGCGATGAATATGTCGACGTTGCCATCGTTGTCGAAATCAGCGAAGGCGCAGCCTTGCCCATAGACGCTAATATTCAAACCGGCGGCTTCCGTGACGTTCTTGAAATCTCCCTTGCCGTCGTTTTCGTACAGGGCAAGTGTCGAGACTTCATTGTTGAAGTCAGCACTCCAGTCCCAGTGTTTCGAATTCACGAACAGAATGTCGGCATCGCCGTCGTTGTCGTAGTCGAGGAAACCGCAACCACCACCCATGGTCTCGGGCAACAGCTTTTCACCAGCAGCGCCGTTCTGGTGACGGAAGTCGATTCCCGCGGACTCCGTAATGTCGACGAACGGAATTGCTGGCGCTTCGACTTCGGGCAAATCCGCCAATTCTGGCAATGGAGATTCGGTCTCGGTGATTTGCGACGGCTCGTCCTTCTTGATGAAGACCATCGCCACGACGCCTCCCACGACGCCTAACACAACGATCACGCCTAGCGACCACATCAGCGCGACTTTGATGACGGTGTCGTCGCGTTCTTCCGTATCGGGATCGTATTCGGGATCAACGTCGGTCGTTTGAATATCTTGAGACATCATTCACCTCCAGTTTCTTCAGTGGCCGCATCTTCGTCGAGACCGGGAGCTCCGGGTCGATGCAACTTGTAGATCACGACACTTTCGGCAGCGTAGTTGGCCGCCGGATATTTTTGACGAGCCAGTCGAACTGCAAGTCCGCTGGCATTGTCGTCTGGGCGGAATCGATCATGCAGCTTCAGATGCTCTTGCTCTAAATCCGTTTTGCCCAGCAAGCCGTAAAGCTGATACAAATTGAAGTGAGCCGTAAGGTTCTCGGAGTCGACCTCTAACACTTTCTTGAACTCGTCGACGGCCGCGTTGAGGTACGCGTCGCGAGCGATGTTCATCTTGTAGTGTCGATCCAACGCCTTCGGATCCTCGGGCGGATCGTCGGGCAAGCGGATTTGCTTGGCTCGATCAAACAGCGTCTGCCCTAACAGATTGCGGACAACATAATCCAAGCTGAAATCGAAGCCTCGCTCGACCATTTCTTCAGAACGATCTTCCAATGCCGAGCGGAAATTGGCTTCGGCCTCCTTAAGACGATTCTGTTCGCGATTCACAACACCGCTAAGCCACGCCATTGTCCAGGCGGGAGCTTTCGGGTTGTCGAACTTGGCCGCGCGGTTGATCGCATCGACGGCTTCGGTGCGACGGCCCTCGGCTTGCAGAACGCGGGCCAAGTTCAAAGGACCGTCGTAGCGACCCAGCTTCTCGACCTGCTCGAACGCCTCGCCGGCTTGTCGCAATTCCGCCTTGCCCTTTAGCAAGAGGCCGATGCCATAGTCGTTCCATCGCATCCATTGTTCCGGCTTGGGCTGCGGATTCTCGATGTTGTCATCCTGTCCCTCGATTGGAAAGATCAACGTATCCGATGCGAGCACGGTGATTGGCAACTGGTTCGGCAACTTGCCATCGACCATGCCACGAATTGGTTTATCGCCCGGCTTCATACTGCGAGCCATGAAATCGAGGTACTGCTTATCGAACTTGCGATAATTCAACTTCAATTCGACAGTAATCGCCTCGGTCACATCGGCAGGGATGTTGAGTCCGTAGTGAACTGTCTGCCCCGCACCTGGTGGAATTTGGTGATTGTAAAGCGGGACGACAATGTCCTGTGGATTGCGTCGGTCAATGCGGTTGCCATCCTTGTCCAACAAGAACACGTTGACGAAGTGCGACCACGGGTCAACTTCCTTCTCGTCATCCAAACCGCCGCTACGGCCGATCACGCGATCACCACTCTTGATGGTGATGTCCATCCAGACTTCGTTCGAGTCGACCGTGCCCTGTGTAAACAAGTGGCCCATCTTGACCGTACGAATTACTGTTTCAAGCAAGTACGATTCACCCGGCTTGAGAGCAGGCACCTCGGGACGTAGCGGTGCATGCAACTTGCCGTCGATCGTGCCGCCTTCCTTGATGCCGAAGATGTCGACTCGCATCACCCCGTTCAGGAATTCTTGTTGAGCCTCAATGATCTCCTCACGCTCACGGAACCACGCGATGCCAGTGTTGGCACCTGGGAACAAGTGATCGTGCACGCTCAACTCAGCTTTGCCTTCGAAGAACTTCGAGCCGAAGTCGCTCGATGGTTTCAATGGCATGTGACATTTCGAACAATTGTCGACGGCTTTCGGAGGATAGTAAAAGCTGCGAGTCCCATGGCCTGACACGCCGCTGAGCAAATACGGGTCGTAGTGGTTTTGTCCTCGCAAAAACTCCTTGTAGTTGTTCAGTTCGTACGGCAAGTGAACTTTGTGGCAGGTCGAACAGAACTCGGCCGTCTTGTGAAACGGCTTCAAGAAAGTCTTTTTGTGAAACGATGGCTTTGCTTTAATCAGTTGGTTATTGACCCATTGCAAGGCCGCGTTGTCACTGTAAGCAAACGGGTAATGCAAAGGCTCTTCAATCGTGTAGTCCGCGTTGCCTCGATTGCTATTCACGTGAGTGATCGCGTGGCAAACCGTGCAAGTGATGCCAGCGTGAGCCGTCGGGTCGTTGACGTCATCATAGTTGGCCTGATCGAAGGCGCCGCTAAAGAAAGGCACCGGATCGTGACAACCGGCGCACCAGCGGGATGCTTGCACGTTACCATCACGCTTCAGGGAGACGGCACGAGTTTCACGGACGCTGGGCAAGTACGCCGCGTTATTGAAGGAACTGAAGTGATGAACGCTGTCTTGCCAGCGAGAGTGAATGTCGGGATGACACTTCAGGCAATACTGATCATTCATCAGCGCCTTGGCGGGAATGAAGTTGCCCGTTGATGTTCTTGCCAGTGAAGGTTGAAAGTACTTCTCGCCTTCTTTGGGACCGGCAACGTTCCACTTTCGTGGATCTTGAGAATGCATCATGACCATACCAA
>PBMZ01000078.1 GCA_002722955.1 Planctomycetaceae bacterium
CAACAACAAGATCAAAGTCATCAAACGAATGGCATTCGGCTTCAGAGATCACGAATACTTCTTCCTAAAAATCAAACAAGCATTCCCCGGAATTCAGTCCTTGTTCGTTGGCCTCAGCAATGGCATCGTTGTTCGTTTGAAAACGACACAGCGGCGTCACATCTTCCATTGTGCCGTCTGACCAAACCGCGACGGCTCGCAATTGTGTCCGTTGCCCTGAACGCCCGAATGAGATCTCCGGCGGCGAGACTTCAAGGCGACGGAGTTGATGCGGTTTGCTTTCGAACTTCGACCCCGCCCTTACCCAGCGATACAAAAGCCGGTACTGTCAACTGCCCTTCGAATATCGAAGCCCGCCTTCGTGAGCGTCCGCGTCGGTTGGTTTCGCCAGAATGAGACTCTCGGCAGGCTTATCCAAGTCAATTCGCCCATCACTGATCTCCGCATGATCAGACTTAAAGTCATAACCAAACAGCGAGAGCCGGAAGCCACCTCGCCCTTGAAACGAACCATGACACGCGCGGCCATTACAACCAAGCCGTCCCATCAACGTCATCACGTGCTTCTGAAAACCAGGCGTTTCCTGAATTCGCGACGACGCAAATCGCTGCGTAACCGGCGCGAGAGTTTGACTGCTCGCGTGGTTTGTCATCGCGACAAATACAGTCAGCGAAAGAAAGAACTTCGTGCAATCCATAATTGTGTGACTCATATGTTTGTCCCAGATTGCAAACCGACAGCCATTTTATGAACGCACAAGCGCCACGCCCATTGGCCCACTTGAGATCATCCGCGTCTAATCCCACATGCTCTTGATCTGGCTGCGGACGTCAAGTGTAGGGCCATCGATTGACTCGGCTGTGTCCGCCGAGCCCTCGGCCGTGCGGCGTTCGAAGTGCCGCAATGTGTCCGGCGGCAGAAATCGGGTCAGCTGCGCGAATGAATGTCGGTCGCTGTTACGACGGAAGTAATAGCGTTGTGGGAACATCACATACAGATGTTGCTTCGCCCGAGTTAAGGCAACGTAAAACAATCGCCGCTCTTCCTCGATCTGAGATTCATCTTCCGTCGCCATATCGGAAGGAATGTTGCCATCGGCGGCGTGAAGTACATAGACACTGTCCCATTCCAGCCCCTTGGCAGAATGGATCGTGCTGAGCGTCAAATAATCCTCGTCCAAGTGCGGGTCACCGGCGAGGTCTTGTGTTGATGACGGGGGATCCAACGTCATCTGTGTTAGGAAAGTGTTGCGATCTTGATAGCGGGAAGCAATTTGCTCGAGCTGTTCGAGGTCCCGCAGTCTCATGCGAGCGTTATCGTGCTTTAGCTCCAACAGCGGAGCGTAGAATTTGCGAATCGCGTGTAACTCTTCCGCAACCTCGGTCTTCTTGCCGGTCCGCTTCATCAACAGCTTCATCAACTCGACGAACGCAGGCCACTCCTCGGCAGCGGCTTTCGGCGGCTTCATCTTTTCGAGGACATCGATCCGACCGTCTGCCTCGATCAAATCGTTGGAGATCTTGCGTGCACGAATCGGACCAATCCCAGGAATCAGAAGCAGTGTTCGCAGCGTCGCCACCGTATCGCGCGGGTTCTCCGCCAGCCTCATGAAGGCCATCAGGTCTTTGATATGCGCCGCCTCGATAAACTTCAGCCCACCGTATTTGTGGAACGGGATGTTTCGCTCCGCCAGCGAGATCTCGAGTTCCAAACTGTGATGAGACGCGCGGAACAGCACGCTTTGATTCATCAACGGTACGCCTTGCTCACGTCGCTCCAACACACGGTCGATGATGTAATGACTCTGTTCTTCCTCGTCATAACAATCAACCATCACGGGCGGCGGCCCGTTTTCTCGCTGAGACCACAAGTTCTTTTCATGACGTTCAGACGACAACGCGATCACGGCATTGGTAGCGTTTAGGATCGGTTGCGTGCTGCGATAGTTTTCCTCAAGCGTGATGACCGTGGTGCCTTGGTACTGCTTGGGAAAGTCGAGAATATTCCGCACCGTCGCCGCTCGGAACGAATAAATCGACTGAGCATCATCGCCAACAACCGTCACGCCTTGGCCATCAGGACTGAGCCCTTTCAGGATGCTTGATTGCAGCAAGTTCGTGTCTTGGTACTCGTCGACCAAGATGCAATCGAACTTTTCTCGCACGATGCTCGCCGCCGCTTCGTTGGACATCATCGCATCCCAAAACAGCAACAAGTCGTCGTAGTCCAAGCAATTCTGAGCTTCCTTGCGATCCGTGTATGCCTTGAAGAGTTGCTTCAACTGAGTCTCAAAATCTTGACACCACGGGTAGGCTGTCTTCAAGACATGCTCGACACTGGTTTGAGAATTCACGCAGCGGCTATAAATCGACAGGCACGTGCCTTTGAGCGGAAATCGCTTGATCTCTTTCGCGAAGCCTAAGTCCGAGCGTGCCAGGTTCAGCAAGTCTTCGGCATCGCTGCGATCTAAGATGCTGAACTCGGGCGAGAGATTGATCGACTTGGCGCATTGACGCAGCAAGCGCGATCCGATCGCATGGAAAGTGCCACCCCAAATGCGACGGCTCGAAATTCGACCTTGAGCGGTGGCGTCTTGCTTGCCAAGTTGGGTGAGGATCGAGTCGACTCGCCGCAACATCTCAGCCGCCGCACGGCGAGTAAAGGTCAGCAATAAGATGCGCCCCGGATCAACACCCTGAGCAATGTGATAAGCCACGCGATGAGTAAGCGTCGAGGTCTTGCCAGTGCCAGCACCCGCCACGATCAAAAGCGGCGACAATCCGTGGCTGGCGGCGCTGCGTTGCTGGGAATTCAGTTCGCCGAGTACCTCGTCAATTCCAGCGACCGCTTTCATGCTGAGCACGCTCCGCGTGTTTGTTCTAAATGCCATTCGCGCGATGCTGCGAAATCCGTCAGAAGATGTTCCGCAACCATCAAATGGGGCTGACAGGACTCGAACCTGCACTCCCTGTGGGAACTAGATCCTAAATCTAGCGCGTCTGCCAATTCCGCCACAGCCCCGCATTTGACTCGTCGTGAGAGCAAATGAGGCGAGGGATTATAGCAGCTTCGAATCCGATTGTCTCGCCATAGCAAACTCAGATCGAACCAGATGCCCGGCTTCTCCGAAGAAGCCGGGCATCTAAACACAAACAGAATCATCGTCTATTGCCGACGTCCTCTTTGCACCGATAACTACGTAAGATATAATCGATTGTTGATATCTTCGACCTATATGTGAGCTGGGCATGCTTAATCTACTTGGCGAATCGACTCGTTATTGCGACGGTGTTTCTCGGCGTTCTTTTCTCTCGATGGGCACCTTGGCAGTCGGCGGTTTGACCCTGCCGAAGCTGTTGGCGGCGGAACGATCCGCAGCGGCCAGCAACAAGTCCGTCATCATGGTCTACTTGTCGGGCGGCCAGTCCCACCAAGATACGTTTGACTTGAAGCCGAATGCGCCGAAAGAAGTTCGCGGCGAGTTCAATCCGATCGACTCCAGCTTGCCCGGCTTGCAAGTTGGCGAGTTATTACCGCACATGTCCAAGGTGATGCACCATTGCAACTTGATCCGCTCGGTCGTCGGCCAGCGTGATGAGCACACCAGCTTTCAAAACTTGACCGGCTACCCGATGAATCAAAGCCTGCGCGAAGGACGCCCCAACTTCGGCTCGGTCGTCGCCAAAGTCCAAGGCCCCACCAATCCGGTCACGCCGCCCTTCGTCGACTTGTTCCCGACGATGAAGCATCGACCTTACAACAGCAGCGGCGCCGGCTATTTGGGTTCGGCCTTCAATCAGGTCAAGGCTGACGGCGAAGACCTGGCAAGCATGAAGCTGCGCTATATCGATGCGTCGCGGTTCTCGAACCGCAAGCAACTGCTGACACAATTCGACGAGTTCCGTCGCGATGTCGACACGCGGCAAGTGGGCGACGTCGAGGAAAACTATCAACGCGCCTTTGAAGTCCTCACCTCATCCCGCTTAGTCGACGCGATGGATGTCGAGAAAGAAGACCCCAAATTGCGAGAGCGTTATGGCAAAGGCTCACGAAGTCACCTCGGCGACGGTGCTCCAGCTTGGAACGATCAGCTTTTGGTCGCACGGCGTCTTGTGGAAGCAGGCGTGCGAGTTGTCACGGTGGCTTACGGTTTCTGGGACACTCATGGCACTAACTTCAAGAGCCTGAAGCAACGCTTGCCAGCATTCGATAAAGGCATCTCGGCTCTGATCGAAGACATCCACAATCGCCGAATGGACAAGGACACCACAGTCATCGTCTGGGATGAATTTGGAAGAACTCCAAAGATCACCAAGAACGCAGGTCGCGACCATTGGGCTCCGGTCAACTACGCACTTCTCACCGGCGGCGGAATGCCAACGGGACAAGTCATCGGATCGACCGACAAGAACGCCGGCTATGCAGCCACGCGGCCGGTTGATTACCGAGACATCTTGGCCACACTTTATCACAACATGGGAATCGATCTGTCGAATCTGATTCGCGATGCGACCGAACGCCCAGTAAGAATTCTGCCCGAGCAAGCACGCCCCGTTCGGGAATTAATTGCCGTGTCATAAGATTTTGGGGCAAGAAAACCCTGCCGATGGCGAATGATAATGACACGTCATCGTGAACGATAAGGCAGGCTCAATGCACCACGACACTCACAGCAAGACAATCGGTTATTTGCTTTGGGTTTTTGGCTTCTTCGGAGCCCACCGATTCTATTATGGCAAGCAACTGACGGGAACGCTTTGGTTTTTTACGCTTGGCTTGCTTGGTGTTGGCTGGTTGGTTGATCTGTTTCTCATTCCCGGAATGGACGCTCGAGCCGATCGCGTGTACCAGTCTGGACCAATGGATTATTCCGTGGCCTGGGCTCTGTTGACATTTCTTGGCCTTTTCGGGGCCCACCGCTTTTATATGGGTAAGTGGCTGACAGCGTTGCTCTATATTCCGACAATTGGCTTGTTTGGCATTGGCATCATCTACGATTTTTGGACGCTCAACGGTCAGGTCAGCAGCAAGAACGCGTTGGCTTATTAGCATGGGTCTAAGCATAGCGGAAGCCGCCAAGGCTTTCGGCTGCACGATCCAGCGAAAGCCTTGGCGGCTTCCGCGACGATTTCAACGCAAGTTCATCCCAGCTCGACGGACCGCTGCGTTGCCGCTTCGACGGCGTTCATTAATGTTCCTCGAAGGCCACCGCGTTCGAGTGCGTGAAGTCCGGCAATCGTAGTTCCACCTGGACTTGTCACGGCGTCTTTAAGAACGCCAGGATGCTCACCGGTCTCTAACACCAACTGAGCCGCGCCCATGACGGTTTGAGCAGCAAGCTTCGTTGCTGTCGGTCTTGGCAAACCCATACGGACGCCCCCATCGCTGAGTGCCTCGATGATTTGGTAAACATAGGCCGGCCCACTGCCCGAAAGCCCCGTGACTGCGTCCAGCAACGTTTCCGGAACCGCCACCGCAACGCCAACGGTGGAAAGCATTCTTTCGACCAATTCCGTGTCCTCGGCCGTGGCCGAACCACCGATCGAGAAACCCGCAGCTGTCGCTCCCACCAAGCAGGGCGTGTTCGGCATGACTCTTACCAGCCGCCGGTCGTTACCGAGTGCCTCGCTGTACACGCTGAGCGTGATTCCTGCGGCAATCGAAATGACCAGATGGTCGCTTGATAGCGTGTCCTTGATTTCGGCCAGCACTTCGTGCATTTGCTGAGGCTTGACGGCCAAGACGACAATATCCGAATTGCTGACGACATCCAGATTCGAATCGGTAATGGTCGCTCCGGTCGAGTCAGCAAACTGTTCGCGGGCGGAAAGGTAAATGTCACTAGCAATCACATTCCCCGCGGATGTGAATTTGGCTTGGATCAAACCGCTCGCAAGAGCCGTTGCCATCTTTCCGGAACCGATGAAACCAATTCTTGGTTGACTCATAATGTTGCCTTCTTCCGCTCGATGATTGTGGTCAAGCTGTTGGCGTGACCGTCCAGACTTGTTCACAATACCACAATTCGAACAGAATTGGTGCTGACCGCAGCTGCTGCGGTCCTTGGACTGTTTGGAATTCACCGCTGTTGAGATCGTCAGAAAGTTTTCGCCATGAGTGTTAAAGTCAACTTCCGTGGTCGTTTGATCGAACTGGTCAGTTTCCTTGTCGTGTTTTGCGTTTTTCCATTAAGTGACGCATTCGCGGAAGACGGCCGCTTCCGATTTCTTGCCGTTGGCGATCTCCCCTACTCGCCCGCTCAGGAGAAACTGTTTCGCAAGCTTCTGAAGCAGTCAGAGAGTGAAGACTTCGAATTCCTGATGCACGTCGGAGACATCAAAGCCGGCAATGCACCATGCACAGACGCGTCATTCGAAAACGTTCAAAAGATGTTTCGTACCTATCCCAAGCCAATCGTTTATACCCCCGGCGATAACGAGTGGACGGATTGTCGCGGTGAGGGTGTCGATCCCGTCGAACGTCTGGGCAAGATTCGCAAGCTGTTTTTCGAAGACAAGAAAACGCTGCGGCTCGATGCGCTGAAGCCCGTTCATCAAAGCCGGGACAAGAAATTCGGCAACTACATCGAAAACTATCAATTCTTGAAATCGCGAGTGTTATTCATCGTGACCCACATTGTTGGAAGCAACAACAATCGGAACCCCAAGAATGCTACAGCCATGAAAGAGTTCAATGACCGCAACGCGGCAAATCTTGCTTTTCTGCGCGATACTTTTCGAGCCGGCATCGCGGAAGACGTTGCTGCCGTCGCCGTTGTGATCCACGCGAATCCGAGCTTCGAAGTCGAGAATCCGGCAGTCGAGAAGCCAGCTTATGAATTGTTCTTGGGCGCGATGCGTGAATTCTTGGGCAAGTATCAAAAGCCTGTCGTCTGTATTCACGGCGACACGCACACTTATCGAGTCGATCAACCGCTCAAGGATGCCGCTGGTCAGCCGTACAAAAACTTTCGGCGCATGGAAGTTTTCGGCTCACCCGCCGTTGCCGGAGTGACAGTGACTGTAAATCCGGATCGGCCGAATGTGTTCGGTTTCGAGCCGTATTACCTCAAGAAGGAATAGCGTTCTTGACCATTCACCGGGCGGCTCGCGCCGTTCCGCTTTAAGTCTGCTTCAACAGTTCTTCGATGGCCGTGTGCTCTTTCTTTCGGGCCCATGCGATGGGAGTCGCCCAAGCGGGATCGTCGGCTGATTCAACCTTCGCGCCGCGTTCGATCAAGAATTGGACCAACTCGGTGTGGCCATAACGTGCGGCCCAAACGATCGGGCGAGAACACAGGTCCTCGTCGCGCGCCTCGAGGTCAGCGCCGCGATTCAGCAATTCGTCGACAAACTGAATTCGTTCTTCAACGGTATGCCCGAAGCCCCAGTCGCTACACACAAAATGCAGTATCGAGAGCCTGCTGGAAGGGCACGCAAAAGAGCATCATTTCGAGTATGCACTTCAACCGAACGATCAGAAGAAAGTGAACGGCTCTGAGCCAGCAATCATTCCAATGTCTCCGCCACCATCCGCGGACTGGTTTGGAATTACGTTGACGCATATCACGGATGAGAATCAGCACCGCATCGTGTTAAGTCACAGCAACATTAGCGATCGCAAACGGGGCGAAGTTGAGGCGGCGCTGCGTGAACAAGCCGCCAAACGAATGGAAGGATTAACCCCGCGCGAGCGTCAAGTGCTGAAGGGAATCGCCGCCGGAAAGCTCAACAAGACGATCGCTTCGGATCTTGGCTTGAGTCCGAAGACGGTTGAAAAGCACCGCAGCAGCTTAAGAAAGAAGCTCAAGGTCCGCTCGGTCGCCGAATTGGTCCGCATCGCGGTCACCGCAGATCCCGCGATCTAAACTCTTCCGTCTTGAAATCCGCCTGGAAACTGGGCTGAGAAACCCTAGTCTTCCCAGTTCGACTTCATGAACTCAAGCGCCTTGGTCGCCAGATGTTCTTCGGACGGATACATCCGCCGCCAAATCTTCGTGGCTGCTGCTAGATCCGGAAGAGCCAAGCCAAAGGCTTCGACAACCATCCAGCCATCGTAGCCGACTTCTTTTAACGTGTTGAAGTTTGTTTCCCAGTCGACGTTGCCTTCACCCGGCGTCGCCCGATCGTTCTCGGAAATGTGGACGTGAACGGTTTCGTCCTTACAGACTCGGATGGCATCCGCGATGTTCTTCTCTTCAATATTTGCATGAAACGTGTCATACATCATCCGCACATTGGGATGATCGACGTCTCTAATGAATCGCGACGCGTCCGCGGCACAGTTGATGAAATAACATTCAAAGCGGTTCAAGTATTCGCAGACAAGCGTGACATTCTTGTCTTTGGCATGATCAGCGACAACTCGCAAGCTCTCGATGCCATGATTCCACTCTTCTTCAGTCGGGCCGCTTCCGGAGAACTCGCCCAACGCGGAATGAAACGGGCCACAGAGTTTGTCGACGCTCAAAGCGTGACAGACATCCACAACCTTGGACAAGTTGTCAATAGCCGCTTGACGAATGGCGGGATCAGGAGAAATCGGGTTTGCTTCGTTCGTGCTGATCGTGACCGCCGTACGTTCCAAGCCAACCTCGTCCAATTTGGCGGCCAGCTTTTCGTATTTCGGCAGGTCGGTGTCGAAAATAGGAACCTCGACCCCGTCGTAACCCCAGCCCTTAATTTGCCCCAACAGCCCGAAGTGTTCTTCGGTGACATCCGTCGTCCAGAGCAACATGTTCATCCCGTATTTCATCGTTGTATCCTCAAAGGTGGTAAGTGAACAGGTGCTGCTGTTCGAGTCATCGAAATCGAACGCAAGACGATCAGCAAGTCACGCATCCGACGAATTCTCACAAGATAGTAACGATTCGGAGCGGCCTTTTACAATGCTCCAGCCTGAGATCAGGACATCCTCGATTTCCGGTGGTAACAGAGGCAATTTGACGCGTCTCATGACTTGATTCAAGCGAAAAAGCAGCCGATTTGAATCGAGGTAATCGTACAAGAACTTCTCGCGACGGAAGATGTCGACGAAGTCAGCCAACCGTTGCGACTCGTCGCGAGCCATCAGATTGACGTAACATTGAACTTTTGCAGCATCGACTGTTTCGAGCACCTCGTAATATCGATCTAACACCGAAGGATCCCGTTCGATCAGAATCCCGTCAAGAATGATTTCCATACAAATGTGCCCCAAAAATCCGGGGCGAAATCCGTCGTCCCTCCCAAGCACTTCGCGAAACAACACGGCAAGCTCCGTAGTTGTGTCATGAAAGGCTCGCGTCTGATGAAACCAGCCATCGTCATCCAAATGTTGAAGCACACCGGCTGCCAATTCGGCGTGATCAGACTTTGATCCATCAGCAAAAGGAGAGACTCGGCGGCTGCGCATCCGAGTCTTACGATCCGCCACGCTCAGCCAATCGGGCACCGCCGTCCCCGCTAGAAAATACGGCCGATCCAAGTAGTTCATCCCGTGCGTGAAATAGTTCATCGAGTCTGCGGCTTTGGGTGGTTTGGGGAGAAAGAAGCCCGGCTTTTCGCAAAAGCCGGGCTTCTCACGAGTGTGATAGTGAGGTTTTCGACCGTCTGGTCTGGTGGAGTTCGGAACGACAGAGTCTAATATTGTAGGGCCACATCACCCCCAATCAACACAGTCAATGCCCTATCGAACGCTCTCGTGCGAGGTTAGCTTGCGTAACACTTGTGTCGACAACATCCGATCCTTAGTCGTCATCGTTATGGTGATGTCGCAGGGGTTCGCGTCCGCTGATTCGCCTCCACTCAACCAATCGCACTGGCGCCATCCAGTGGCTATGATCAAAGTCGACGGCAAGATCCTCACCGCGAATCGACGATCGGGAACGATCTCCGTTGTCAGCTTGGAAAACAAGAAAGGTGTCGACGAAGTTGCTGTCGGCTCGCAACTTTCCGACCTAATTGCCGTTGGTGATTACCTTGTCTGTAGCGACGAGGCCAAACATCAAGTCATCTTGCTCAACAGAGCTTTCCAAGTGCTTCAGCGAGTATCCGTTGCCAGCGGGCCTGTCGAGTTGGCTTGGCTGGAGAAATCAGGACACATCGCCGTTAGCTGTGTTTGGAGCCGTTGCGTCGATTGGCTGCAGCTCAAGACGCCAACGCTTGTCCGACGCGGCACAACGCCACTCCCCTTCGCACCACGAAAGTTGCTCCGAGCGACCACTCCATCAACGGATGCATTGTTGCTAGTTGCAGATTCGTTCGGTGGCCACATCGCCGTCTTTTCGATTGACGGCCTTGACCAACTGCCAAAGCCAACTCGTATCCATCCGATCTCAGGCCACAACATCCGCGGCCTCGCCCTGCGTTCAGACCGAACGTTATTGATCACGCACCAATTCCTAAGAAGCTCGGCGGCGACCGACCACGAAAACGTCTTCTGGGGCTCGGTGATTCGCAACGAACTGCGGTCGATCCCACTGTCGCGATTGACGAAGAATCCAGATGACGACGAACCGGACGCCCGTGAGGAAAACTATCCCATCAGTCAACCGCGAGACGGCAACGGCGATCCGTCGGACATTGTCGTCAGCCGAAACGGCGCTACCGTTGTCGCGCTGTCGGGTGTCTCGAAAGTCTCGATCCGCCCAAAACCATCCAAGCCCTTCGAAACCCGCGAAGTTGGGGCAAAGCCGACGGCGTTGGTTTTCGACAAAGACGAGAAAAACGTCTTCGTTGCCAACACATTTGATGACACGATCTCCGTGATTGATTTGGCGACGTTGAACGTCACGGACACCATTTCACTCGGCAAGACACCGAAGCTGACGGAGGTAGACCACGGCGAACGATTGTTCTTCGACGCGCGACTGAGTCTCGACGGCTGGTACAGTTGCCACAGTTGTCATACCGACGGGCACTCCAACGGTTTGCTAAACGATAACTTCGGTGACGGCTCATTCGGAGCCCCGAAGCGAATCCTTTCCCTCTTGGGCACGGGAACAACAGGTCCGTGGGCCTGGAATGGCAAGGCCGAGTATCTTCCCGATCAGATTCGCAAATCGATCGAATTCACGATGCAAGGTGAAGAGGTTGACGATGACTCCATCCGACAATTGACCTCATACGTGAAGTCGCTGATGCCACCACCTGTGACAAACAAAGCCACCCGTGAAACGATCGCTCGCGGGCGGCAACTGTTCGAAGCCAACGGCTGCATCGATTGTCACGCTCCCCCATCCTACACAACACCAAACACCTACAACGTTAATCTCAGCGATCAAAAGGGCAACGATCACTTCAATCCCCCATCGCTGCGAGGAGTCGCTCATCGAGGCCCATTCTTCCATGACAACCGGGCCAACTCACTGCGAGACGTTTTCAAGAAATACCGTCACGGACTGGACGATGTTAAACTCTCGCCATCACAGCTAGCCGATTTGATCGCATTTCTTTCGAGTCTGTAAAGTAGCCGTCACGCTCCGAGTGACGAGCCTTTCTGATGCAGCGCCGCATCACGCCTAAGCTCTCAATTGGGCTCCGTCCTCCGAACTACACCCTCACATTTTCTACAGTTTACACGCATGCTCATCACTCGGAGAGTGATGGCTACTTTGGTTCACGTGACGCCACCTCGGCTCTGGGATATGATGCAGCTTCAATCTGGAAACGTCTTCTTGGAGAAAACAACAATGCGCACGACTCTCGCTCTTCTGTTAGCACTGTCTTTCCTACTGGCCGGAAATCTTAAGGCCGAGGATTGGATGCGATTCCGTGGCCCCAACGGACAAGGAGTCTCGAGCGAGAAAGATCTCCCAGTCAAGTGGTCGGCTGAGGACAACATTGCTTGGAAAACTGCCATCGGCGGCAAGGGCTGGTCGTCTCCCATCGTTTACAAGAACCGAATCTTCCTAACGACCTCGATGGAAAACGGAGTGTCTTGCCGAATCATCTGCGTGGATCGCGAAAGCGGCGACGTCTTGTGGAACAAGGAAGTGCACCGGCAAAAGCCAGGTCCGATGCGACGACAGAACTCGTACGCAACACCGACGCCCGTCACGGACGGCAAGCATGTCTATTCGGTCTTCTACGATGGTGCCATCATCGCGGTCGACTTCGATGGCAACATCGCTTGGAAGAACACAGACGTCAGATTCTTCAGCTTGCACGGTTTAGGAGCGTCACCCGTGTTGACCAACGGCCAACTGATCATGCCGTTCGACGGCAGCAGCCGTGAAGAAAATCGCTTGGGTTGGAAAATCCCGTGGAAGAACGCAGTCGTCGTCTCTGTAAACACCGCCAAAGGTGACATTCGCTGGGAAGGCAAACGCGGCGAGTCACGCGTTGGGCATGTCACGCCGATCTTGGCTGATTCCGGAAAACTTGTCATCAGCGCCGGCGGCGACCGAGTCCAAGCTCACGACACAACGAACGGAAAACGAATCTGGTCGATCTACAGCCAAGGGGAAGGCGTCACTCCCTCGCCCGTGATTGGCGACGGCGTACTCTACACTTCATCGGGCTTCGAAGCGCCAACAATTCGAGCCATCCGACTTGGCGGCAGCGGCGACGTGACAAAGACTCACATCGAATGGGAGCTAAAGAAAGGCGTTCCGGCATTGGCATCGTTGCTTTATCTGAAGCCGTACCTGTATACGATCACGCGGGACAACATTCTTCACTGCATCGAAGCGAAGAAGGGCGAGATCGTTTGGATGAAACGTCTGGAAGGAACTCATTGGGCCTCGCCAGTGTTGGCCGATGGCCGAATCTACATTCTTTCGGAAGACGGAGTCACGCTGGTCATTCGCCCGGGCGACAAGTACGACGAGATTGGTCGGAACGAACTGAAGGAGCTGTGCTACGCATCAATGGCCGTGTCACAAGGACAACTCTTCATCAGATCGGATAAGAATCTGTACTGCATTGGCAAGTGATTCGGCCGCGTGCCCGGCCACGTTCAGTGAACCTGTTCGGCAAATCTGAATAATCAGGCAAGCAGTTGACGGTTCACTAAGGAACATGTCCGAAATGACTTCTCGATTTGGTTCCGTCAGATTGACCCAACGCGTGAGTTTGATGTTGCTCGTTCTTAGCCCGGAGGGCGGCACAGCCTCTGCCGTGGCCGTCAGGCCACGGTTTAGAGCCGATTTCATGCAAAGCCCGGAGGGCGACACATCTTTACGGAACGAGAACGAATTGTGTGTCGCCCTCCGGGCTAAGGATTGATATTCAATGAGTCCGGTGCCTCACGGCACCGGCAATGGATGTGATGCCCTCCGGGCTAAGAAAGCGCAACATCAAAACTGGCGCATCGGGAAGTTGATTCGGCCACGTTTAACTAACCGATCACTGCCAACTATCGGCAAGCAACTCAGCATTCGTGCCCGTCTGTGACGCGACCATCGAGCGATACGGACCTTCCGACGCGAGCAACTCGTGGTGCGAGCCGATCTGGATGATCTTACCCTCATCAAGGACGACGATTCGATCAGCGTCGACGATCGTGCTCAGACGATGTGCGATCACGATGCAAGTGCGGCCTTTCATCAGCGACTTAAGACCCGTTTGAATCAGGCGCTCGCTTTGAGTATCCAAGTTGCTGGTCGCTTCGTCCAAAATCAATATGCGCGGGTTCGCCAACACCGCGCGGGCGATGGCGATTCGCTGGCGTTGACCGCCGCTGAGCTTCACGCCTCGCTCGCCGATGATTGTTTCGTAGCCATCGGGAAGCTCGCTGATGAAGTCGTGCGCGTTGGCGATTTTCGCGGCGTGTTCCACATCCAGTAGCTCGGTCTCGCGGACAGAATAGCTAATGTTGTCGATCACGCTGCCATCGAACAGGAACACGTCTTGCTCGACAACTCCCAGTAGCCGACGAAAGCTCTCAACATCCAACTCGCGCAGGTCTGTACCATCCAAGCAAACTGTGCCTTCGTCGGGATCGTAAAACCGAGCGACTAAGTTGCACAATGTGGTCTTTCCTGCCCCGCTGGGACCGACCAACGCCACCGTTTCTCCCGATCTGATGTTCAGGTTAACGTCTTCCAACGCCACATTGGATGAACCCGGATACCGAAACGTCACCGAGTCAAAAGACAACGCACCATGAGTCGTTCCCGCACGAACTTGGATGGCAGAAGAATTCACGGGAGTCTCTCGCGACTCAGCCAGAAGGTCCAAAACGCGGTCCAATCCAGAGAGACTGTTCTGAAACTGCGCCGCACTTTGAGCCAACACTGCCAAAGGTTGCAGTAGCATCAACAGATAAACCAAGAACATCGTCAAATCGCCGAGCGTCAATTGATCGTTCAAGACTTGATACCCACCGTAAAGCAACATCCCTGCCGAGCTGATTGGTATCAATGTCTCCCAGATTATCTCGATCGTTCGCGACCACCACCAAACGCAGAGTTCCAGCCGCCCCATCAAGTGGTTGGCTTTCATGTATCTCAGCGATTCGGTGCGTTGCCGACTAAAGGCGCGGACGACACGCATGCCACCGAAAGATTCCGTGGCCTGCCCATCAATGGTCTCGCGTTGATTGCGAATATCTCGATATTGAGGCCGAATACGATTGATCCATGTTCGATGAGTGAAATAAACCAAGGGCAGTAGCACCAACGCTCCCAGCAGCAGTTGCCAGTCGACCCACGCCAAGATGCACAGGCTTCCCACCAGTTGCACTGCGGCTCGCCAAGGGTTGTAGATCATGCCAAAGATCAATTGCCCAACGCTGCCGGCGTCTTCTCGAAGTATGCTGGCGACGCCACCGGATCGAAGTTCTTGGACGCGACTTAGCGGAAGCCGCACGGCGTGCTCAAACACCCGGCGGCGTATCGACATCTGCATCCGTTTGGTGGCGCGAGTCGCAACCCAACGTCCTGAGATATGCACCAACACCTTCAAGAGCGTGATGCCTAAGACGACGCCAACCGCGATCAGCAACAAATCCCACTTGTTCGATGGTAATCCGAACCTCGCAAACTCGGGCGGCACGGGTTTCTCTCCCAGCACGTAGTCAACAATGAACTTCGTTGTTGCTGGCGGAATCAACGCCAAACTGGTGGCGATTGTCAGGGTGAAAACAGAAAACCCGACGGCCGCGCGCTGGCCCTTCAGCAATTGAAAGAAGCAGACAATCAGCTCGCGCGTTGAACGTGCGCGTTTTCTTGATTTGACTTGTGTCGAGTGCCCCGAGGGTGGCAACTCTTCGCCACGCTTACGGCGTTCGCGAACGTCTTGCTGATGTTGCTCGAATTGTTGTCGGCTGGACTTGCGTGTACTCATCGCCCTGAGGCCAACGGTCGGAACTCGACTGCGGCTTCCGTAATGATTTCCGTGCCGTCTTCCATTTTACCAGTTGCCCGGAACTTCAGAGTCGTCGGCTTCGACGTGGCCGAATTCGGAACATCGACAAACAGCCGGAATTCGTTTTGTCCTTTGGCGACCTTAATCGGAGTTGCTCGGAATTGATGATCGTTGCTCTCAAGAAGTGATACCGTCATTGGGCCGGGAAAGTTCGTTGTCCGCTCCAGTCGCAACGCACACGTGACCTCACCACCGGCATGTCCAGCAACTGTTTCCTTGACGGCCATCATCTTGACGACAGGAGGCAGCGTCCGCAGCATGTTGCGTTTCTCGGAAAGAACAAGCACCGACTGCTTTTGACCGAAGTCATCAACAAAGCTGGCATACGCCTGCGAGTAAAGCTGGGATTGCGATTGAATGTTGATGTGCATCGTTTCGGGCAAGTAAATCGGCAATTCGCGCGAATCACTGTCCGACGGAATGACGACTTCGAGCATTTCGATGCCATCGAGGTCGCGGTTTTGCCGGTCGCCAATCTGCAGCGTGATCGGTTGGTCAAAACCATTGATCCGTTCGACTTGCATTGGGTACATGAAGATCGAACCGCGGTGAGCGTACTGATAGGCCTCGGCACAATACAGGCGAAACACCGGTTTGTGCGCCACAGTTAAGTGCAAGTCAGAAGTCTGCGTTTTAGCGATGCCAACGCCTTCCGAATCGCGCCCCTTGTGATAACCGCAGACTTTCCGAGTTATCGTCGTGTCGCCAACTTTGGCACGGCCGACAATCTGAAACGAGTAACTCTTGGACGGAACTTCACCCGTGGCTTTGAGCTTTAGGTTTGACACCTCACCCTTTGCTGGAATCTCTTTGGTTTCCAATGTCACGCCTTCAGGCAAGCCTTCGATGCTCAATTCGATCGGCTGATTGAAGCCACCGGTCCGGCGAACATTCACGGGCAAGGTCAGCAGCTTCTCTTGGATGACGGTGAAGGATTCGTCGCTGGTGGCAAGGTGGAAGTCCGGCTGATCGACAAGGGCTTGCATTCGATAGATGGACTTGGGATTTCCGTGAATTTGAAATCGGATGTCGCGAACTCGGATGAAGACCTGACCGTCTTTCTTTGCTTTCCAGTCGATCAAAGCGACGCCGTCTTTTGATGATGTCGAACGTGCAGCCGTCAGTTCCTTTCCGGCTTCGTCAACGATATCGATCGTCGGCAATGTGTCTGCGCCGGGTGGAAAGGCTTCGCAGAGAACCGTGATTTGTTGACCTGACTTTGCGTTGACTCGATACCAGTCGGCATCGCCCGCTTGTTGGCATTGGCCGTAGACAACTTGCGGCAAGGCGATGTTGGTCGCGGCGTTTTGTTGATCGTTAGGCTCGACCTCTCGCTGCGTTGGCATCGCCTCGATTTGAAACGGAATCCCGTTGCCACCAAGCCGAGTCTCCCATTGAAGCCCCTCTTCCGAGTCGGCGACATTCAGTTCTTGCCGAGCAACTTGATCCTTACCAATTCCCGTCAGCGTATAGACGTCGACTTCCGCCGACTTGCCACTTTCTCCACCTGGCGGGAACACGAAATGGACGTACGGCTTGGTGGTAATGTTGACGCGATAGACATGCGCGGGGTCACCGTGAAAGGTCACGTTGCCAATCCGCAAAACGTAACTACCCGTCGATGGTGCCTTCAAAGCAATCACAGGATCGCTGCCTGCGTGAATCTGCTGGACTCGGATGACTTTTCCCTTGCCATCAAGTACGTCAACAATCGGGTCCAGTCGCGAGCCCAATCGCGCGGCCATCATATCCAGGACAACAACATCGCCCGCGTTGGCCTCGAAGCGAAAATGATCTAAGTCGCGTTCTCCACTGATTTGGCCGTTAACGGTGACTGGCAGCTTAATCTTTTCAGCATGCTTGAAGATCGAGTTGCTCTCGCGTTCGATGAACTCGGGAAGTTCACCAATGATGAATGGACGAGAGCAAGTGCCTCCTTGAGCACAACTGAGTCTCCAAAGCACGGGGCCAAGTGCAGCATCGGCATCAATGTTGACTCGAGTCTGCCATTCCTTGGGAATGCGACGCGGAATCTCGGTTGGCTTTCGTCGAGGTGACGGTTCGCCACGAAAACTTGCCCGAGACCCTAACAGTTTCGGAGCGGTCAAGCCACTTCCGATCACTTCAAATTGAGCGTTCGGAGGCAAGCACTCACCACCGACTCGAACGTCGATCGCCGAGCCTCTTTGAGCGCCAGCCGGAAAGATGTGCGTGCTGGATGGAGCATAAAGCGGTTTGGGCTGAGCGTACGACGCGTTTGAATAAGCAGTGAACGCTACTGTAGCAAACACCAAGGAAAATACAAGCCGCATGTGTTCGCCTCATCAATACGATGAAAGTTGACGCGGGTGAAGAAAACTTCGCAGAGAAGCCACCCTATGTTTTCCCGCTTAAACGGCCTGCTGTCAACTTCAACCGTAGATCGGCGTCCCCACCATCATTTGTTGTTTTGCTGCTTAGAATTGTACTTGGGACCAGGGCCCATCAATTTATTCTTTCGCGACATTTCGTGGATCTTGGGAATGATCTGACTAAGCCGGAAAGCGTTCGGATACTTTTTCTCTAAAAAAGCGTTCTTCAATTCGCCTCCTTGCTCCTCGGGAGAAAGCCCGTCCATCTTTTCCATCAGCTCGACAAGATCATCGTCGCTTAACTTCGCATGAAACTCGGCCATCGCTTTGTCCGAGCGGTCTACTTGATTGAATTTATGCATCACATCATCGTAGAGCCCCATGAAGATCGCGTGGGCAAGAAGGCATTTGCGATACCTTTCTGTCTGCGGTAAGAAGAATTGGGGGTCTCTGGGGCGAAGCTCTTGCAGTCGTTCAATTCCGCCAGAGACTTGAATAAAGGCAGCGATTTCGTGGCCTCGCAACCAGACCACGTTAAATGCCCGGCCCCTTTTCTGAGCGAATCGTGTCATGAATCGCCAATAGAATTCCGGCTCGACGTTCGACTTCGTCGAGCATTATGACTCGAATTGCATCGGGGGTTGGCAGCGTCCGTTGCAATCCGTCGAAGATCGCATCGATTTCAGGACTTGTCAGCGGGCGGTTGCTAGCAAATGGCCGGTTCTTGGGGTCATTCAACTTCGCTCTGGGGCCCTTCTCCTTCGAACCGTTAAAAGGTAGCGGCTTGAGATTGAACATGATTTCGCGAATGCGACGAATGCGAATCTTGGGAAGTTCAATTCGTGCCAGTTCCGCTCGTTGATCTGGATTGATGGCTTCGAGCCATTGATAGTAGTCCGCCAGTAACCGCGCCATCGCCGAGTCTTTGTCGATCGCCTCATGCAGCATGCGAATATTCCGCTGCTCCTCGATCGGCAGATTCTTGAATCGATGCAGATTACCGTTGTAGACTCTTTGACCGTTGGGCGTCGGTTTCTTTGTGGCTTACCTTCATCTTGACCGGCTCCGAGCAGCATTGGAAGAGCGACAGCAATTGCTACGCATATCGGCAGGAGTCATCGTATCCCGACGGACTTTGTCTTCGTCGATGCAGCCTGAGGCTGGCAGCGAAATTTATTTGTTTGTGATGGGCTTACCATCGGCTTTTCCTTGATTATCGAAGAGATCGCTACGTTGGAGCTCCTCAAGGGATTCAATACTCCCGGCACTCGTATAGGCGTCGAGATTCTGAATCATTATGTAATCTTCTTGCGGCTGTTGTGGCTTCGTGTCGTTGCTTGCTTCTAACCCATGTGTCACTAAAAAACCGCCCACGGTGGAAGCTGTCAATCCCACAATCCAAATCAAGAGCCCATCCCATCCAAAACGAAAGCTAGAAATGGGCTGCGGTCGACACTGGGTCGTGACTGTCAGCGTTTCCTGAGCAAAAACGTCAGATGCTTTGACGGTGGGCAGTTGATCTAAGTAGTCCCACGTTCGCGTCAGCGATTCGGCCTTTTCCCGCGCGCCCGGACTTGTTGCCAAGAGTTCCTCGATGCCATCGACTCGTCCAATTCACCGTCGAGATAGGCGACCAAGGTTTCGCATTGCGAATCCGTGAGTTCGTTGTCCGCCTCGATCGTTGGCGGTGAATTGTCGACCGGTGACGGATTCGGCGATTCCACTTTTGGCTGACGAGATTCACTCATGACATGTACGGATCCAAGGACTGCCGCAAGTTTTCGCGAGCGCGCGATAAAAGTGATTTGACGGCTGTTGTCTTAACACCCATCGTCGTGGCAATGTCCGCGTAACTCATTTGCTCGAATTTGTGAAGTAGTACGGCCATCCTTTGTCGTTCATTCAATCTTTCAAACGCCAATTGAACAACCTGTTGTTGCTCCGACCGATCCAATTGGCGAGTTGGCATCAATGCCGACTTGTCCTTAACTAAGGCTTCAGCCGGACGATTCCCGAGGGGACCGGAATCACTCCCGACGAGCTGGACGTCACGCCGCCGGCTGGGTCGCCTTCTCTCATTCAAGGCTAGGTTGCTCGCGACGCGAAACAACCAAGTCGCAATTTCGCCTTTGGTTCGTACCGATCCTTGGAACGATAAACGCGAAGAAATACCTCCTGTGCAATGTCCTCAGCCGCCTCGCGGTCATTCAGCATGTGAGTACAAATGCCGATGACGCGATCCTGGTAATTCAAGATAAGCTCTCCGAACGCATCTTGATCGCCATCCTGAACGCGCAGCATCAATTGCACATCGAGATCATGAAGATAGGATGTCTGACTGAGAGTTGTCGTGACCACTCGCCCTCCAGCGATCGGTGCCTCTTGCTGTAAATCCTTACTCAACAACGCTTAACGATACTCTATCCATCATCCGTGCAAACGACCAATTGGCTTGTTTCGCAACCAAAACCGCTCGACGGACGAAAAAGCACGTCTTACGGCGTCAATCGAATTACGGCGTCAATCGAATCTGCCAAGACCATCGCAACTGGTAATGACTAAACCAAGCAAACGAATCAAAGTTTCGCTTGGATTCTGAATGATTTTCGGAATCATATCTTTTTTCTCTCGCGCAGGCAGCCACCTTTGTTGACTTCGTGGCACCGAGCCGTTTAGCTTTGAGGAAAACAGACATAAGACCTTTGACGACAAGAGATTGCGGAATCGAAATGTCCATTAGCTCTCTTCCACTCAGTTATTGCACCAACGTGCACGCGGCCCAGACGGTGGCTGCCGTCATCAACGGATTGGATCAGTACACCGTCAAAGTTCAGGAGCGGCTGGGGCAACCTGTCGCCACCGGGCTTTGGCTGGCTCGTTCTGTGGCCAGCGAATTGTTGGCGGCGGACGACTCCCTGAAACAGTTTGCCGACGAACTGCGGTCTCGCGAACTGATATGTTATACCTTGAACACGTTTCCTTACGGTGATTTTCACAGCGAACGTGTCAAGGAAACCGTTTATATTCCCGGTTGGTCCGAGCCGTCTCGCAGCGAGTATACACTGGATTCGGCGAAGATTCTGAGCGAGCTGTTACCTGACGGCACGGAAGGCAGCCTGTCGACCGTACCGCTTGGCTTCAAAGAGCGAGAGTATCCCGCCGACTTCGATTCGCAGTGTATCGAAAGCTTGATTTCGCTGGCTGTCGACTTGGACGAGCTTCACTCGGACACGGGCAAGATGATCCGCTTGGCGATCGAGCCCGAACCGATTTGCGTACTGGAAACGACCGACGAAACGATTCAGTTCTTCAACCGCTTGAGATCGCGAGCTGCTGATTCTGGAACTTTGGAACAAGTCAATCGGCACATCGGGGTCTGCTACGATGTGTGCCATCAATCCGTGGAATTCGAGGACGTTGCCGCCTCGATCGAGTCCTTGCGGCAAGCCGAGATTCGCATCAACAAGCTGCACATTACGTGCGCGATCGATCTCGAGGATCCCGCTAACAACGCGGAAGCTCGCGATGCATTGGCCACATTTGTGGAGTCTCGGTATTTGCATCAGACATTTGGGCGACGTCCAGACGGGACGACCATTCGCGTCGTGGATTTAGATCAAGATTTAGCGTTGAGTCCGCCACCCGAGTTCTTGGAGTGCGACCGATGGCGAATTCACTTTCATGTGCCCGTGAATGCCGAGTCTCTTGGTCCACTGAACACGACTCGGCCAGATTTGAAACGAGCCTTGGCAGCAGTAGCAGCTCTCGATTACGCTCCGCATCTGGAAGTCGAGACGTATACTTGGGGAGTCCTTCCAAGTCAGCAAGTTGATTTGGTCGAAGGCCTGACCAACGAAATGCGAGCAACCCACGAATTGCTTTCAAGTTGAGATTCGTGAATCGGACGACCTGACCGGTTTGCGATGGAACAGAATCTCGATTCCAATAGACAAAACAACCGGATTGTCTAATCTGATATGATGAGATGTTCGACGCACTTCCAAGTTCCTCGGCGATTTCCGAAAGCGTAAGATCAGCAGCAAGGTGACTCATGCGATCAACAAGACGACGCGGCTTTACTCTGATTGAGTTAGAAGTTGTCGTGAGCATCATCGTCGTTTTGCTGGCAGTCATGTTGCCTGCGATGATTCACGCTCGCTCGGCAGCGAGGCGTGCACAGTGCCAAAACAATTTGAAACAGATTGGGTTGGCGTTGCACATGTATCACAGCATCCACGATTGTTTTCCTCCAGGCTATGTCTTTAAGCCGGGGACGGGAGATAGTGCCAACATGTCAGGGTTCGGCTGGGCGTCGATGATCCTGCCATTCTCCGAACAGAGTACGCTGTACGACACCATCGATTTTAACGTTCCCATTTTCCAAGAGGAAAACGCGGAAGCACGCGCGCAGCGGATTTCGATGTTCGAGTGCTCGATGGACCAAACGCTGCAAGAAGGCGACGTTGTTCTAACCGGCAAAGGCTACGCACCATCTAGCTTTGTTGCCAGCTTTGGCCCGGGCGATATGTCGAAGAATCCCGCAGAGAATCTCGGAGCCTTTGGCCAAAACAGCTCGACAAAAGACCGAGGCGTGACCGACGGCTTGTCGTACTCATTCTTCATTGGTGAACGATGGAATGGAACGTACGAGGAACGCAAGAATCAAGGTCCTCGCGTTAAAATCCAATCGACTTGGTTCGGTGCAGAACCTGATTTCGCAACCGGCAAGGACAACTCGCACCTGGTGATGTTCCAGGCCGTGCACACCCCGAACTCCGACGACAGCGATCACCTTGACGCCTCGTCGGCTCATCAAACGGGAGCCCATTTTCTAATGGGCGATGGCTCGGTTCACTTCATATCGTTTGAAGTCGAACCAGCCCTCTATCGAAAGCTCAGCACAATCCGAGGTGGCGAGCTTACGGGCGAGTTTTGAGCGGCTCGCAAGCTGCGGTCATAGAAACCCGACACGTTCTGATGTTGCGCTTTTGGACTTTATGGAGTGCGGTGCCCTGACACCACTTTGGATTCTTTGGACTTCGGACAGAAACGCGAAAACGCCTGATCGTTAGTGGGGCGCCTCGCGATCCGATTCGATGATTGACGGCAGGATCGAAGCGGGTTGGCAACTTTTCAAGATGCCCGAATTCCAGTGCGAAAACCGATTCAATCCAGTGCGGTGCCAGGCCACCGCACTCCATAAAGTCCAAAAGAGCGCAACATCGATACGCGTGAGCGAGGGACTCTATTCCAGATTCAGTCGCCCTCTAAAACCGCGATTAGCTTACACAGGTTACCCGACACGGAATAATCCGACTCGACCGTCTTGCGGGCCCCTTTAATGATTGGCCGCAAGTCCACCTCGCCCGTTGCCAAACGCTGCAAAACATCAAACCACTCCGCTGGCGAATCGGCCAAGAAGCCGTTCACACCATCCTGAATGATGCTCGCATTCACACCGACTGGAGATGCCACGGCAGGAATCCCGAGCGCCATGTATTGCAAGATCTTCAGCCCGCACTTATGCCGAGTCCAATCCGTGTCCGGCATCGGCATGATGCCAATGTCAAAAGCCAGCAAATCTTCGAGCTCAGTCTTCGGCGACCAAGACGTGCTTCGCATGGCAACGCTAAGCGGAATTTTTTGGCGAGCTTTGTCAGGGTTCTCTGTGATCAGATGAAATCGAACATTGTGCCGGCTGCCCAATCGTTCAATGACGTCGGCAACTTCGTCCAGATAAGACAAATTGGCAAACGTGCCAGTCCAACCAATCGTCGTCCAGCTAGAAGGCGACTCGAACTTGCCTTGAAATCGATATCGCTCTAAATCCAGACAAGTTGGAATCAACGTGACGTTGTCGTTATAGCGTTCGGCCTCTTGCTGGATGCTGCCGTTTCCGGCAATCACAGCGTCGGCCATACTTGCGAGCCGCTCGAACTTCTTGGGATGCAACGCGAACAAGCCATCGTCAACGTCGAGGATCAATCTCTTGGTCACACTGCGAAGACGTTCTTCCAAGCCGAATCGCGGCGAGCTCAATAGTTCGCGTTCGAGGAACACGGCATCGAACTTGTCTGGTTTGAGTCGACTGATCTGAAATTGCCGCCAAGCTTTCCTTGCCAGTTGAGCACTAAGGAAGCCGACCAACGGGAACGAGTCGTACTTGTCAGGTCGACACGGGCTGACAACGCAGCGATGACCTAATCGTTTCAAATGCGGAATGAACTGATGAACTCGAAACCGGCTACTTGGCACACGTTTGCCGGATGTCAAGAAGAGGATTCTCATCAGACTTCATCTCCCGTCGGCGGGTCAAGCTTCCGCTGTCTCGACAAAATCCACTGCCACAGCCGGATCACATATTCATCACCCATGCGATACATAGTAACCAGATAAGCCAGCAAGGCGACCGCCAGCACTCCAACGACGCTGAACCGAATTTCAAGCGGAAACATGATCGCAATCAGGCAGCCGATAAAGCTAGCGACGACCGCGCGGAACAATGTGCGACCCACATCAGCGAAAGCCCCGCTTCCCGTTCGACGGCGAACCAGAATCAACATCCAAACTGCATTCAGCACTGCAATGACAGAGCTAGCAGCTGCGATTCCACGAACTCCCATCGAGTCCACCGAAGAGAATTTCAAACAGGTACCTACCGTAAATCCGCTAACACCGATTATCACGACCATCTTCATCGCTTTCAGTGAGTACAACACCTTCGATGTGATTTCACCAATGCCATTGCCGACGACGACTCCCAAGTAAATCGTCAGCAACGCTTGAACTTCGCTAGTATCAGCGTCAGTGAAACGTCCGAACTGAAAGAAATCGTGAATGACCGCGTTCGCGAAAGCGGCAACACCAACACAAATTGGCACGCTGACGATCACGAGCAATCGTAAGGCTGCCGCAATCTCACTGGCCAGCCCTTCGTTGTCTCCGTCGGATACGTACTTCGCAAACTTCGGAAAGGCCACCATCGAAAGAGCACTCGCGGTGACGGTGATGAGCGCGGCAGCGATCCTCCACGCGAAACTCATCTGAGCAATCCGGCCTTCCTCTAGATTCGATGTCAGATAACGATCGACCAGCGGGTCCAAGTTGTAATACGCGGCTCCCAAAATCAACGGCAACATCAAACGCAGGCATCGCGTCGTTGGCTGTGACACCGTTAATCCCGAATGATGAAGCTGCAGCGGGATTGAGCAATAAATCCAATGGATTAAAACGCTCAGAATATTGCCCGCGAGAGTCCCAATCGCCACGGACACGATGCCATGCGACTGTTGTGTAACCAAGACAACCACGATCGTCACCAGCCAACCAGCCAGAGGCCCGACGCTTGGCGCAGTAAATCGATTGTTGGCGTGAAACAAACTTCTCAGGAAAAAGATCGCACTTTGGAGTGGTATCGTCCAAACCACGTACTTGAACAATTCAATCGTTGTTTGCAGTTGGCCACCGTGAAAGCCAGGATGCAAGGAACTCATCAATGACTCGGTCATCAATGATGCCACGAACGCGATCCCGACGGATGTAAGAATCAACAGCGCTGCGATCTCGCGAGCAAAGTCGAGAGACACGGTATCGCCATTGCGATCACGTGTTTCGATAAAGATGGGGATGAACGCATAACCAAGCGAGCCCACCAACACAGTGCTCACAACCATCGGAAACGTCATCGCCGCAAAGTAAGCGTCAGTGTCGGACTCGGCCCCAAAAAATCCGGCTAACACGATCTGAAAAGCAAACTGTAGAACCAATTGCCCAAACGAACACAGGCTGACAATCGAGACGGATTTCAGCGTTGCATCGCGGGAATTGGCCATCGGATTTTAACGATTCTGAGTATTTTTCGAAATGTAATTATTCGATTGGAAATCGAGTTCAATGTCGACAGCGAATGAAAAGAGACAGCGAATGAAAAGAGACAGCGAATGTTGTTAAGCAGATTCGCTGCCTCTTTTCATTCGCTGTCGAGGAGACTGTGATTGTCACCTCTCGAGCGAGCGGTTCTAGCGTCTCGAAATAAATTCCGATAAACTAAAAGCCCCACCTGTAAAGCGTCCCGCGAGGGTTCACGCTCGCCTTATACAATATCCTTACGTATCGTCCTACCCGTTCGCTTGTAATGTGCGACGAAACCGTCTTCACGCTCAAAAAAGTGAACAGCGTCTCGATCTGGGTAAGAAGCTCGCTATGTCTTCCAGCAAGCGCGATTTGATCTTCTTGAAATGCGGTGGCTGTGGTCGCCGCTTTAAGGTCGAGACACGCTATGCGGGCCGCAAGGTAGGTTGTCCCAGCAAGAACTGCACATGGACCGGACGCTTGCCATCGGCTGATCAAATTGCCGCTCATCAAGCCCGGAAAGACAACGAATCGACCGGGCAAGATGAACGGCGACGCGTGTCAGCAAAGGTCGACCTAGGTGCTCGAGGGGCAGTTTCCGCCAGCACTGCTGAACCATCAAAACGTTCGAAGTGGCGCGAAGTCGAGAAAGCGAGCGATCAGAAGTCACGGCCCAAGAAACTCTCGAAAACGGTGCTGGGCGGTGCTAGCGTCGCGGCAATGATCTTAGTTGCTGGCATCTTGATTGCCGCCAACGGCGACTCACCCGAAACAAATAACGCCCCAAATGGACAGACGCCGGGAACTCAGACTGCAGCCAAAACAGAAGAGCCTGAAGTCGATGTCTTCAAAGAACACGTCACAAAGTTCTTAAGCAAGTACTGCTTCGATTGCCATTCGGGCGACCAAGCCGAAGGCGGCCTACAGTTGGAAAAGTACACAACGGAAGATTCGATTTTGGCGGATCGCAAACGTTGGGAAAAGCTGTTCGATTTGGTGGAGATCGAAGCGATGCCGCCTTCCGACATGGAAGACCAACCAACTGACGAAGAGCGCAAAATCGTCGTTCAGTGGCTTGAGAACAAACTGTTTAACATCGATTGCACCATCAGTCGCGATCCCGGTCGTGTCACGATTCGGCGTTTGAATCGGACGGAGTATAACAACACGATCCGGGACCTTGTTGGTGTGAAATTTCGACCAGCGGACGACTTTCCCTCGGACGATGTTGGCTATGGGTTCGACAACATCGGCGACGTACTGACAGTCTCGCCCTTGCTGTTGGAAAAGTACTTGGCGGCTGCGGAGGAAATAACAGAAAAGGCCATCATCGCACAGTACGAGGAACAGGCGGGAAAGCGAGTTTATGCTGGCAAAAAGCTACGTGCGGAACCTGCCAAGTATCATCTGGATCGAGAAGGCTACTGGAATTTTCATTCTGCTGGTTCCGCTGTGACCAGTAACAATTTCCCGCAATCAGGCGAGTATCTGTTTCGAGTCCGAGCCTACGGTGATCAAGCAGGTCCAGAACCGGTGCGAATCGAACTTCGCATCGATAGCCGCAGTGTCAAAACATTCGACATCGTCGGCGACCGTAAGCCTGACGATTACGACTTTAAGATGAAGGTCGATGCCGGTAACCGACGAGTCGAGGCCGCCTTTGTCAACGACTTCTACAACCCCAAGGACCCGAACCCAAAGAATCGCGATCGCAACGCATTTATCAAGTCGATCGAAATCCGAGGTCCGTTGGATGTCGCGCGGGAGAAGTTGCCGGAGTCGCATCGTCATATCTTGACGGCTTACCCGCGCGACGGCGGATCCGCCGAGGACGCGGCTCGACAAGTGCTGCGGCCGTTCATGCGCCGGGCGTTTCGTCGGAATGTTGATGACAAGGAGCTCGCCAAGTACGCGGCCCTTGTCAACTTGGCGCTGGATAACGGCGACTCGTATGAAGTCGGCATTCAATTGGCGCTACAAGGCGTTTTGGTGTCCCCGGAATTTCTATTTCGCGTCGAAAACTCCAACGCCCCCAATGATCCTGATACCAAACACGATGTCGGCGACTACGAGCTTGCGTCGCGTTTGTCGTATTTCTTGTGGAGTTCCATGCCCGACGATGAATTGTTGGACTTGGCCGAGAAGAAGCAGCTCCGCAACGACAACACACTTCGAAAACAGGTCGTTCGCATGTTGGTCGACAAAAAGTCGGCGGCACTCGCAGACAACTTTGGAAACCAGTGGCTGAATCTTCAAACGTTGGAAGAGTTGACGCCCGACGAGAAGCTTTTCCCCGAATTCAACGACAAACTGCGGAACGACATGAGCATGGAAACGCTGATGTTCTTCCGCGAGGTGATGGAAAAGGACCTCAGCATCCTGGCGTTCTTGGACGGGCGTTTTACATTCCTCAACGAACGATTGGCGAAGCTATATGGCATCGATGGTGTCCAAGGAGAAGGCTTTCGGCGAGTCAACTTCAGTAATCAACCACGAGCTGGCGTCTTAACGCAGGCGAGCATTCTTACGTTGACGTCGAATCCGACAAGGACGTCGCCGGTCAAACGCGGCAAGTGGATCATGGAGAACATTCTTGGCTCGGCACCACCTCCACCGCCGCCGAATGTGCCCGAGTTGGAAGAAACCGCAAAGGCGGCTCCAGGATCATCTCTGCGTGAGCAATTGGAAGTCCATCGCAAAGATCCCGGTTGCGCGTCTTGCCATCGGCAGATGGATGAGTTGGGCTTCGGCTTCGAAAACTTCAACGCGATCGGCATCTGGCGCGACCGAGAAGACGATAAGGACATCGATGCCTCCGGTATGTTGCCCGGCGATTTGAAGTTCACCGGCCCGCTAGAATTGATCAAAATACTAAAGTCACGCCGCGACGAGTTTGCCGAGGCGCTGTCAGAAAAGATGCTGACCTACGCGCTTGGCCGAGGTTTAGAGTACTATGATAAGTGCGCCGTCGATAGAATTGTCGCGGCATTGAAGAAAGATAACTACCGATTCTCGACGTTGGTGACCGAGATTGTTAGCAGCGAGCCGTTTCGCATGCGTCGAGGAGATGGAGGAAATCAATAATGTTGAATCGCCACAAACCGCACATTCAACGACGGACATTCTTACAAGGCGCTGGTGCGCTGATGGCCTTGCCAGCATTGGAAGCAATGTTGCCAGCGGCTGAGAAGAGTCGCGACGCGACTCTTGCCAAGCAGCCCGTTCGCCAAGCGTATATCTTCTTCGCCAACGGCGCGATTATGCCAGACTGGAAGCCAAAGACGGCTGGTGCCGACTACGAGCTGTCGAAAACGATCAAATCCATCGAGAAGCACCGCGACGACTTTTTGGTGTTCACCGGATTGGCCCAGGACAATGGCCGCGCGAAAGGTGATGGACCCGGCGATCACGCTCGCTGCGCCTCGACTTATTTGACCGGAGCCCATCCGAAGAAAACCAGCGGTGCTGACATTCACGTTGGCATCTCTGTTGATCAATTGGCCGCCAAACACGTTGGAAAAGAGACTCGGCTGCCGTCTTTGGAATTGGGTATCGAACGCGGGCGTACAGCGGGAAATTGCGATTCCGGTTATAGCTGCGCGTACTCGTCAGCGATCTCGTGGCGAACGGCGACGACACCGATGGCCAAGGAAATTAATCCGCGAGCCGTTTTCGAACGCCTTTTCGGTGTCGACGATGGTTCGGCTGAACGTCGAGCGAAGAAAGCTCTCTATCGAAAAAGTATCTTGGACTTGGTTGCCAACGACGCCTCGAAACTGAAAACGAAGCTCGGAAAAACTGACCGACAAAAGATCGACGAATATTTCGCCAGCGTTCGAGAACTGGAAACGCGCATCGAGCAAGCCGAACAGGCGGCCGAGCAACAACGGCCTGACATCGAAGTCCCTGAGGGAACTCCTGGCGACCTGGTCGCACACATCCGTTTGATGTACGACCTGATGGCATTGGCCTTCCAAACGGATACGACTCGCATCACGACCTTTATGCTGGGCAATGCTGGCAGCAACCGGGCTTACAAAATGGTCGGTGTTAACGGCGGCCATCACCACTTGTCCCATCATCGTGACGATAGTGCCAAGGTGGCGGACTTGCAGAAAGTCGACGAGTTCCTGCTCACTCAATTCGGTTACTTCCTAGAGAAGCTGAAGGAGATCAAAGAGCCCAACGGTTCCTTGTTGGATAACTCGATGATCGTCTACGGAAGCGGTTTGGGCGACGGCAACCGGCATCGACACGACGACTTGCCCATCATTCTAGCCGGCCGAGGCGGCGGCACGATCGACCCCGGCCGCCACATCAAGTTCCAGCACGAAACGCCGCTAAACAACTTGTTCATGTCGATGCTTGAGCGCGCTGGCATGGACGTCCCAGAATTCGGCGATGCCAACGGGCGGATCAAGGAGCTGAAGGTTTAGGCGATCGGCAGTCGAGAATTTACCTGCCGTCGACGGACTTGGAAGACGCCCGACAAAGCTGGAGTCATCGTAGCCACGCTCCCCAGAGCATGGAGAATTGCTAGCTGTTTCCCACCGTCTGGCGACGGTGGCTACATTTTGCTGGGTGCGTCTTGGAAGTTCGTCGTACGTTTCAGGTTGTTTTCTCGACCGGGACGAGATCAAACCGATTCGTAAGCCGTTTCAAGTTCACAAGAATCATCCCGGCAATTAAAGCTCCAATGCTAACCCACTGAGAGATCGTCAGGCTCGTCCCACCAAAGCCAAGTTCGTCTGTGCGGAGAATCTCGAGGGTGAAGCGAGTGATGGCGTAGAGGATCAATGCCAACCCAACAACGCTACCCGTGTGACTGCGGTGCTTCCAGTAATATGTGCAGATTCCAGCAATCACGAAGGCGTTGATCGAACTGTAGATTTGGGTTGGGTGGACCCGTAGACTTCCTGCGGCGCCAGCTTCAATCAAGCCACGCTGAAGTTGAACCGTGTAAGGCACGCTGCCCTCGGGGAACGTCACTGCCCAAGGCAGCTCGCAAGCTCCGCCGAAGCAGCAGCCGTTCAAGAAACAACCAATGCGGCCAAACGCGATGCCGACCAAGAGCCCCGGCACCAAAACGTCTGCCATTTGAATTGTGCTTAGACGGTGCTTGCGGCAAAACACGATGTAAGCGATCGCTCCGGCGATGATGCCGCCAAACAGTGTCAGGCCGCCCCGAGGAAGATTGATCAAGACCGTAAAGAAGTCGCCGATCCCGTTCACCTGCGCGAAGAACTCGTCCCGATGCTGAATCACGTGGAAGAGCCGCGCACCGACGATGCCGGAAAAGAACAGCCACATCGCCATGTCCCAAACCAACTTCCCGTCCAAGTTTTCTTTCTTCGCACGATGGGCGGCAACGTTTCCGCCGAAGACGAATCCCAGGAACAGCATCATTCCGTAGCCAAAGACAGGCACGGATTGAACCTGCAGCCCCCAATTTGGAACGCTACCCAAGATGCAACCAACGACAACCCAAAAGCCGGCGGCACAGGCGTTGTCCTGGCTGACAAGAGTTCCTGCTCGCTTGTGATGGACGAGCCAAGCAATGCCAACCAGCAGCCATGGAATCAGCCCGTAGCCGACACCAATCGCGGTAACACCATCGATAGCCTCGGTCGAGAACAGAGAGTCGAGCCGAATTCGAAGTAGAACTTGGCGCATAGGTCGGCAACTTGAAAAAGACGGCGAATCGAGCGACTCACGCTTTGTTAATCGCGTCGGCGGCTAACAGCCACGACTACGACACGTTCCACTTACGCTGCCTTCTGAATGACAAGACAGGCGTTGTGACCACCGAAACCAAAGCTATTCGACATGATTCGATTCAGCGGCATGTCGCGTGACTCGTTCGGAATGTAGTCCAAATCACAGTCTGGGTCTTGGTTTTCGATATTGATGGTCGGGGGTGCGATCTGATTCTGCAAGGCCAATGTCGAGACAACGAACTCAACGCCACCGGATGCTCCCAGCAAGTGCCCCAATTGGCTTTTCGTGCTCGAAACCGCTAGGTCCTTGGCGTGAGAGTTAAAGACGGATTTGATCGCCGTCGTTTCCGCGACATCACCCAGCGGTGTGCTGGTCCCATGAGCATTGACGTATTGCACATCTTCCGGGTTGAGCTTCGCATCTCGCAACGCTGAAGCCATCGCTCGACCGGCTCCAGTGCCATTCGGATCCGGAGCTGTCATGTGCGAGCCGTCAGCCGTCATGCCGTAACCCACTACTTCGGCGAGGATCTCAGCACCGCGGTTCTTCGCGTGCTCGTATTCTTCAAGGATGACAATTCCAGCACCTTCAGAGAGCACGAAGCCATCGCGATCCTTGTCCCAAGGACGACTGGCCGTCTGCGGCGAGTCACCACGCGTCGACAGTGCATTCATCCGGGCAAATCCAGAGAGTCCCATCGGCGTGATCGCTGCTTCGCTGCCGCCCGTGACCATGACATCAGCCATATCGTTTTGGATCAGCTTGAACGCATCTCCAATGGCGTTTGTCGCCGAGGCACAGGCCGTCGCGACGGCACTGTTGGGACCGCGGAGCTTCCAATGGACAGAGATGTTACCACTGGCCGCGTTGACCATCAGCTTGGGAATCATGAACGGCGAGACCCGTCTTGGGCCGCGATCGAACAACGTACAATGCTGTTGCTCGATTTCGTTCAAGCCACCAATGCCACTGCCAACAAGCACACCGTTGCGGAACGGGTCGCCTTCTTCGAAATTGACACCAGCCTGGGTGACAGCTTTCGCGGCAGCAACAAGCGCAAACTGACAGAAACGGTCAAGGCGTTTGACTTCCTTGCCATCGATATCCAAGTGCTCGGTTGCGTCGAACTCCTTAACTTCTCCGCCGAATTGGACCTTAAAGTCACTGACGTCGAAGCGTTCCAACCTGCCGATACCACTTTTGGCCGCGCAGATGGAATCCCAGAACTCGGGGATCTCTAATCCCAAAGAAGTCACAATACCGCAACCGGTGACGACGACGCGTCTGCTCATCGCCTAACTCTTCTCCTCGATGTAATTAATTGCATCACCGACCGTTTTGATTTTCTCATAATCATCGTCCGGAATCGTGATCTCGAATTCATCCTCGAATTCCATCACAAGCTCGACGACGTCTAACGAGTCGGCTTTCAAGTCATCTACAAAGTTGCTCGACTTTGCCACTTCATCGGCATCAACGCTTAGTTGTTCGCTGACAATCGAGATGACTTTTTCTTCAACTCCCACACCAACACCTCCAGGGCAAGCTGCCCGTACTGCGATGAGTTCCCCAATTGGGCGTATGTCCCAGTTAGATTTGGGTTTGCAGGGAACCAGACTGAAGAGAGACTGCCCCTGGCAAACCAGCAAGAAGCGATTCTTAGACGTCAAAAACGGCGTGATCGACTGGCAGATATAACGGCTTTTCGCTTCGATGTAAACCGTAAAAGATACGAATCGAACGGCTACGAATCGTTAACCGTCTCAATCGGCATTTTTCGCTGGATTCGCTTCATCAGCCCCTTCAAAACCTTGCCCGGGCCGATCTCGTAGAACTCGTCCACGCCAGAGTCGATCATGTGGCGAACGCAGTCTTCCCAGAGCACCGGACTAACGACTTGCTGCACCAGCAAGTCGCTGATTTCATCAGGACTGCTGTGAGTGCTAGCGTCGACATTTGAGACGACCGCGATCTCGGGAGACGAAATCTGAGCACTTGCCAGTGCTTCCGACAGCCGCGCGTCGGCCGGTTTCATGATTTCTGTGTGAAAGGCTCCGGCAACAGCCAACGGGACGGCGCGACCACCGGATTCGCCAGCGATTTCCGCAGCTCGTTCGCACGCGGCGTTTTCTCCAGAAAGCACGATATTTCCTGGGCACAAGAAGTTCGCTTCCCAGATCCGACCCGCTTCCGACGCCTTCTCGCAAACTTCGCGAACTTGGTCTCGATCCATCAGCAAGATGCTGACCATTCCAGATGGTGTGGCATCCGCGGCCTCTTGCATGGCTTGGCCACGACGTTGGACGACCTTCAAGCCATCCTCGAAGGACAACGCACCAGAAAAGACTAAAGCCGTGTACTCGCCTAAGCTAAGCCCCGCAGTCATCTCGCACGAAGGAGCAAGCTCTGGCCTATCCACTCGCAGCATTTCCAAAGCCGCCAGACTTGTCACGAAGAGCGCGGGTTGGCTGATGACTGTGGAGTCCAGCTGTTCCGCAGGCCCCTCGAAGCAAAGTTTCGCCAGATCGTAGCCAAGAATCTCGTTGGCTTGATCAAACAGGGCTTTTGCGGCAGGACATTGTTCGACGATCTTGCTGCCCATGCCAACGTGTTGCGCACCTTGACCCGGGAAAAGGAAGCCGATTTTGCTCACGATAGTGCCTCGGTGATTTGCGAATTGATCTGTCGATCCTTGAACGCCGTTGCGACTTTGATGGCGTTCGTGATCGATCGAGCGTCACTGGAGCCGTGGCAGATGATGCAAATACCGTCGATCCCCAACAGCGGTGCTCCGCCTTCTTCGTTGTGCTGGTAGCTGCGGCCGATTTCCTGAAAAGCTTTTCCAGCCTGTGCCCGTTCGACGTCGAGTTTCGATAAAACGGCTTCGGACAGCGCCTTCAGCATATAGCTGGCCATCCCCTCGCTGACCTTCAAGACAACGTTGCCAACGAACCCCTCGCAGACAAGCACATCAGCCTCACCCTGGTACAGGCCGCGACCTTCGACGTTGCCGACATAGCGATCTTTCATCGGGCCTTCGGAAAGCAGCTTATGAGTCTCACGATAGAGCTCTGTGCCCTTGGAGTCCTCGCTGCCAATATTCATCAGGCCGATCGACGGGTTCTCGATACCCAACACGTTCTGGGCATAAATGCTGCCCATCACGGCGTATTGGCCAAGATGTTCGGCTCGCGCGGCGGGGTTGGCTCCAACATCGATCAGCACTGACCGACCTTTTGCCGTCGGCAAGGCGACCGCGATCCCCGGACGCTTGATTCCCTTTAAGAACAGCCGTGTTCGCAGGCCGGCTGCCACGACCGCACCGGTGTTGCCAGCACTGACAACAGCGTCGACTTTCTCGCCCGCCATCAATTGCCAACTGACACTGATGGATGAATTGGGCTTCTTTCGCAGGGCCTCGGTCGGCTTTTCATCCATGCCAACCACGCCTTCGGAAGCCACAATGCTGAGGCGATCATCCGATACATTACGATCGGCAAGTTGCTTTTCGAGCGTTTCTTGATCGCCGACAAGAGCGATCTGCAGCTCTGGTTGAAGCTCCAGTGCAGCGAGAGCCCCGTCGATGTTCGGATCGGGAGCGTAATCGCCTCCCATAGCATCCAAAGCGATCCGCATCGGCTCTATTCCTCACCACCAACCATCGTACGACCTTGATATTGGCCGCAGTTGGGGCAAACGGTGTGGGAGGGTGCTGCCGTGCCACATTGAGGGCAGTAGGGCAACTGAATCGGCTTAATCGAGTTGTGACTACGACGTTTACGACCCCGAGTCTTCGAGATCCGTCGCTTGGGAACCGCCATGATAATGACTCACTGGTAAATTGAATTCCGAGAGAAACCGCCACCCTTTTTAGGTAGCGAGACCGGTCAAAGAGCCTAGCATGCTACGGGATTATGGAAAAGGATGTCAAGCTATCGCGGGCTCGGACTGAAAGCGGGGGTGCTCACGGACTTTGGTTTTGCAGCCGGTTTCACGCAAAGCGGGTGGCTGGGGTCGAGTCTTCGAGCCCGTAAGGTCAACACTGAACCGACCTCAAAGCTCTTTGACAATCAGGTGTTATCGATAGAGATGAGCCTCAATTTCAGCCGAGAGTCGATGACGAACGCGACGAACGGCACTCGAAATGGGCCATGTTTCACGGTCGGCGCGTACCTTCATCACAGAAGATTCACGTCAGACTCGTGACAAGGCTCGTCAGGCAGCCCGACGGTGGTAGAACTTGAGCATGCCGCCGAGCCGCTCTCGGCATTCGATCCTGCCCGCGACGGAATCAGGATCATCGACTGGCTCAATCAACTCATTGCCAAGTCCCTGATGGTTTCGTTCTGCGTGGTAATGCTCGACGTATTCACGCACGGCGTTCTCCAGTGACTTGCGTCCGAAGAAGACCATCCGATCCAGGCACTCGGACTTCAGGC
>PBMZ01000079.1 GCA_002722955.1 Planctomycetaceae bacterium
AGAGACTTTCCGGTAACTAACTCCTCTTGCTTCATAGGCAGCAACTATCCGCTTTCGAAGATCCATCGACAGTGGGCCCATGATTTCTCCTTCAGGAAAAACCGCCCTCTACCACAAACCCTGGGAACAGATAAAGGTAAGTTACTCTAGCAATGCTTATTGTTGCGAACATGTGGACTTCGCCAGATGCCCTCGTGTTACACGGCTACCTTGGCTGGGCACATGAAGATTGCCAAGTCTCTCACATTTCACGCGATTGCCATTGATCAAGACGGCTTCGATGGCGTATTAACCGCTCCTCTCTCCCGCCAGCAACTTCGAATTGCCTCAATTTAGAGCCATTTTCACGATGCTTAGCGGAAGTTCTCCAAGTGTATCTGGTCCTTCGACCAGTGCATCAAATTGGTTTGATGCGGAATTTGCCAACCAGTTGACTCATGGGTTTGGCGCAGTCTTGAGTGTGATTGGCTCTGTGGTTTTGATCCGCGCCAGCTTGGCATCGGGCGACGTCTGGGCCGTCATTGGGTGTTCGGTCTACTCCGCGACACTCGTCTTGTTGTATGTGATGTCCACACTCTCACACAGCTTCGAGCGCGAGAAGCCTCGCAATCTGTTTCGCACAATGGATCAAGTCTGTATCTTCTTGCTGGCTGCAGGAAGCTACACGCCTGTTGGTGTGACGATCATGCGATTCGGCGAGTGGTGGCTTCTGCTGGCTTTGATCTGGGGGCTCGCGATCGCGGGCAGCCTCTACAAACTTTGCGTGACGAAGCTCGAAAACGTACCGGTCTGGTTCTATGTGCTGGTAGGTTGGCTACCGATTCTTGCCATTTGGCCGATGGCCGCGGAAGTTGGTTGGACAGGAACGTGTCTGATTCTTTCTGGCGCATTGAGCTACATGATCGGCACTTACTTTCTGGTCCATGATGACCGCGCTCCGTACTTTCATGCGTTGTGGCATATCTGGGTCATCGGCGGTAGCACGTGTCATTACTTCTTGCACCTGCTATATGTCGCCTGATCACGACGAGGGCGTTCATGGAGTTCCTAAACGTCTCACGCTTGAAGAAGGCGTTTGGCCAGCACGTGGCCGTCGACGACCTGAGCTTCTCGGTTTATAAGGGCGGGATCTTCGGATTCCTGGGGCCAAACGGAGCCGGCAAGACGACCACGATGTCGATGATTTGCGGTTTACTCGCGCCGGACTCGGGCAGCGTCGAGTTAGACGGCAAGACTTTGGAGCCGACACAACCCGAGACTCGACGTATGCTGGGAGTTGTGCCGCAAGACTTGGCCCTTTACCCAGATTTAACAGGGCTAGAAAACCTACGTTTTTTTGGGCAACTCTTCGGACTCGATGGCAGTAGGTTGAATGAACGTCTCGATGTCGTGTTACAACAAATCGGCTTGGTTGAGTCCGCTGGGAATGCCGTCTCGACGTATTCTGGCGGGATGAAGCGCCGCTTGAATTTTGGTGCGGCGATCTTGCATCAGCCAAGCTTACTGATTCTGGACGAGCCAACTGTGGGCGTCGATCCGCAATCTCGATCGCATTTGCTGGACTGTGTTCGCTCGCTGAGTAACGCTGGAACCACCGTCTTATTCGCCAGCCACTACATGGAAGAGGTGCAATCCATCTGCCAACGCGTTGCGATCATCGACCATGGCAAACTGTTGACGTTGGGTACGGTCCGCGAACTGTTGGGACACGTGGATTCTGCCGTCAGTGTCGTCGTCGATGGTGTGATCGATGCGGCGTCCTTGCCGATTTCGAACGTTGAACTGGCAAGTGCAGATCAAGAATGCTCGACGTTCTCGCTGCCTGTCAATGACAACTTCGACGCGTTGCTGACGGAGTTTTTGTCCCATATCCACCAACTTGGCCGACGTGTGCGATCGATCGAATCGCGTGAGGCGAATCTAGAACAGCTCTTCTTGCAGCTGACCGGACACAGCTTGCGGGATTAATGTGCTTTCGACTGGTGACAAAGAAGACCGCTTTTGGGAAAAGCCGGGCTTCTAGCAAGCGTCGAACAATAACCGAGCCACTCGCCTTATCCGAGTAGCAACGCTAGAGTAGTGTCCGTGCCATAGACGCTTCGTGAGGACGTTGGTGGTAACACGCTATTGGCCATACCGAGGAGCACGACATGAAACTGGGTTTAATCAATTCCGCGTGGGCTCAAGCCGGCCGCGAGACGGCGTGGGGAATTCAAAAGACCAAGGAACTTGGCTTCGACACGATTGATATCTTTACGGATCCGCTGGACATCGATATTCCCGAGCGCCGCTTGATCAAAGCCGAGTGCGATAAGGCGGGCTTGCCGATCGTTTCGATTTGCTGCGTGGCTGTTGGCTTGATCGATTTCAACCCGGCTGTGCAACGGTTTCATTTGGCCCGCTGCAAAGCATTCCTGGACCTCGCGTATGAATACGAAGCAGACAACGTCCTACTGGTCGTTGGCGAGTACATTTGGAATCGCGAGGTTATCCCGCCCGAGGAACAATGGAAGACCGGCGTCGAGAACTGTCGTCAGTTGGCCGAGTACGGCGAGAATCTCGGTGTCAAAATCGCTTTGGAACTGGAGCCGTTTCCGCTGTCGCTTTTGAACGACGTCGATAGCATGTCTCGGTTTATCGATGATGTCGACCATCCCGGATTGCGAGCCAACATTGACGTGTCGCACCTTTTGTTGGCCGACGTTGATCCGTCGGAGTTGCAAAAGCTTGACGGTAAAGCGATCCACGTCCACATCTCAGATTGCGATGGCAAGGTCCACGGCGATCTGCCACCAGGGCGTGGTGTGGTCGAGTTCCAACCTTACTTAGAAGAGATCAAGAAACTCGACATCGATGGTGCCATCTCGATCGAACTCGAGTACTCGCCCGAACCTGACAAGATCAGTGAATGGGTGGAAGAGGCGTATCGGGAAACGGACAAGTTGCTGCAAGAAGTGGGCTTACGCGGCTGACGCCGCAATGACCAATGTCCAAGCACCAATGACCAATGAAGACTCGCAATCACACTTCCATTGGTCATTTTGACTTCCATCTCTAAGACGCAAACAACCAAGAATTCACAACACAGGAAAACATCATGCTTCCGGGAATCAAACAGTTTGACTTAACAGGCAAAGCGGCGATCGTAACAGGCGGATCGAAGGGTCTGGGAAAAGCGATGGCGGCAGGATTGGCATCAGCCGGAGCCGACGTCGTGCTGCTTAGCCGCAATGGCGAGGAAGCGGAAGCGGCCGCTCAAGAGATCGCCGCGGACTTCGGACACCGCGCCATCGGAATCCAAGCCGACGTGACCTCGCCCGATGATGTGAATGCCGCGACGGCTCGATGCATCGAAGAGTTTGGAAAGGTCGATATTCTGATCGCCAACGCGGGCGTCAATATTCGTGGGCCAATCGATGAGTTGTCTTACGAAGAATTCCGGGAAGTTCAAGACATCAACGTCAACGGTGTATGGCTCAGCGTGAAGTCCGTCGTTCCTCACATGAAAGAGGCTGGTTACGGCCGAATCATTCTGTTGGCCAGTACGCTTGGAATGGTTGGCTTGGCCAATCGAACGCCTTACACGGCCAGCAAAGGTGCCGTCGTCCAGTTGACTCGGGCGATTGGTTTAGAGATGGCCGAGCATGGCATCACCTGCAACGGCATTTGCCCGGGGCCGTTCTTGACTCCCATGAACGAGCCGATTGCTGATTCGGAAGAGGCCAAGAAGTTCATCGTCGGCGCCGTTGCCTTAAATCGATGGGGCAACATGGAAGAAATTCAAGGCGCCGCCATCTTTCTGGCAAGCGATGCCGCCAGCTATATGACTGGCAGTTTAATCACTGTCGACGGCGGATGGACGGCTCGGTAAAAGTAGCCATCACTCGGAGAGTGATGGCTACTTTGGTTCTTGAAATCATCTGAGAGAACTGACATGAATTGTCGACTTATGAAGACCTCAAGCGTTCTGATTGTCTGCTTGGCTTGGATGTCTTCCGGCTTGAAAGCCGCGGACTCGCCCAACGTGCTGCTGATTTGCGTCGACGATTTGCGACCGGAACTTGGTTGCTATGGAGTCTCTTACATCAAGTCTCCCAACATCGACCGACTGGCGGCCAGTGGCAGAATCTTTCGAAACCACTACGTCCAAGCTCCCACTTGTGGTGCCTCACGGTACACGTTGTTGACGGGGCGATACTCTTTAGTTGGCGGTAACTTCGCTCTCTTTCGCAGAGCGGCCAAACTTCGGACGGACCCGAATTCGGTGCCGCCTAGCATGCCGGCTTGGTTTCGAAAGCATGGTTACACGACGGTCTCGATCGGCAAGGTCTCCCATCATCCTGGTGGATTGGGTGGCCGGAACTGGGATGACAAATCCAATCCTGAGATGCCCAATTCCTGGGATCGACATCTCTTGCCAGCCGGTCCCTGGAAACATCCGCGTGGTTGGATGCACGGGTTGGCCAATGGAGAGATCCGTGTCAAAGCTGGCGAGATGGATGTCTTCCAAGCACTGGATGGCCCCGACTCGATTTATCCTGACGGGATTTCGATCGACGGGGCTTTATGGCAGATGGATCAGTTGGCAGCCGACAAGAAGAAACCGTTCTTCTTAGCAGTTGGAATCTTAAGACCCCACCTACCCTTCGGGGCTCCCGCCAAGTATCTCGAACCGTACAAAGACGCCAAGTTGCCCAAGACGCCGCATCCCAAGCGTCCCGAAGGCCGCACGACTTGGCATGGATCGGGCGAGTTCATGAAGTACAACCGCTGGAAGCGTAACCCAAACAGCGATGCCAAGTTTGCATTGGAAGTCCGCAAACACTACGCAGCCTGTGTTAGCTATGCGGACGCGCAGGTGGGCAAAGTCATAGCGCGGCTAAAGAAGCTAAGCGTTGATAAGAACACGATTGTGGTTTTTTGGGGGGACCATGGATGGCATCTTGGCGAACATTCCGTGTGGGGCAAGCATACATTGTTCGAGGAATCCTTGAAGTCGCCGCTTATCGTTCATTACCCAGGCATCGAACAGCCAGGGAAAGCTACGGACTCGATGGTGGAAACACTCGACGTTTTCCCGACTCTTTGTCAGCTTGCGGGAGTGCCTGATCCAGATTTCGTTCATGGGGTCTCGCTGAAGCCACTACTTAAAGATCCAGGCGCAGGTGGTCATCCGGCGATTGCCTATCATGGCAAGGCGAAGACGATTCGCACTGACAGCCATCGTTTGACCGTGCACAAGGACGGATACGCCGAGTTATACGACCATGGTTCTGCGGCGAAGGAGACGAAAAACATCGCGGCTGAGAATACCAAGTTGGTTAAGCAGTTGATGGCGCAGCTTGAGAAGCGGTTGGCGTTGCCGTAACGATGCATGCAAAGAGAAGCCGGCTTTTCGCAAAAAGCCGGGCTTCTGACACCACGATCATTGCGCGGGGTGCGCTCATGGATTCTTGTTGATTTGGACAGAATATAGTGACCCGACGCGTGCGCGTCCCTCGCTCACGCGTCGGGTCACTATGAAATTGGCGCACCATGACGAAAGCCATAATCCTTGAGCACACCCATTGCGCGGGTAGCATGTGGTTACGATTGATTTTCGACAGGCGAGCAATACACTGGAAAGTTCGTCTTTGAATCGCGATTTTCGGCCCGGTTTCTCAATCTCTCCTCATGCCCAAAGATTTTCTCAAAGGTGCCAAGGATCACTACGATGTGGTTGTCATTGGCAGCGGTCTTGCCGGTTTGACGTCGGCAAACATTCTGGCTCGCAACGGATACTCGGTCTTGTTGCTCGAGCATCATTATCAATTGGGAGGGATGGCGACTTGGTTCAAGCGACGCAATGGGCACATCTTTGACATCTCGCTACATGGTTTTCCGATTGGGATGATCAAGAGTTGTCGCAAGTATTGGACGCAGGAGATCGCGGATTCCATCGTGCAACTGAAGGACATCCGCTTCAATAATCCGCAGTTCACACTACAGACGACATTCAATCGCGAAGACTTTACGAAGCTCCTGACAGAAAAGTTCGGCATCGCGTACGAAACCGTTGACGACTTCTTCAAGACGGCTCGCGGGATGAACTTTTATGACGATCAGGAAATGACGACTCGTGAGTTGTTCGAGAAGTTCTTTCCCGGCCGCGACGACGTCGTGCGTTTGTTGATGGAGCCGATCACATATGCCAACGGCTCCACACTTGACGACCCCGCCATCACCTACGGCATCGTGTTTTCAAACTTCATGAGCAAGGGCGTTTACACCTTTCAAGGTGGTACGGATTTGCTTGTCACAAAGATGAAGGAAGAGATGGAGCGGAACGGTGTCGATGTGCGCATCCGCACGATGGTCGAGAAGGTCGAGGTCTCCAAGGACAGAAAGGTCACCGGTGTTGTCGTTAATGGCCGGCGCATCGGTTGCAACGCTGTTGTCTCAAACGCAAACCTGAAGACGACCATCTTGAAACTCGCGGGCGAGGAAAACTTTGAGCGCGATTACCTCGAAGAAGCCAAGTCCGTTCGATTGAACAACAGCAGCTGCCAAGTTTACATCGCATTGAAGCCGGGCATGGGATTTGAACCCTGTGGCGATCTGCTGTTTCACTCGGAACACAAAGGTTTCGACTTCGAGGCCATGCTTAGTCGAGATGTCAGCAGCCGAACGTTTTCTTGCTATTACCCGGACACGCGCCCTGGCAGCGATCGTCACTTAATCGTCTCGTCGACGAACGCGAATTACTCGGACTGGGCGGATCTGTCGGAAGAGGACTATCAAGCTTCGAAGGAAGACCTGATTGAGACAACCTTGGATTGTCTCGAACAATACGTGCCCGATGTTCGTGAAAAGATGGATCATGTTGAAGCCGCCACGCCTCGAACGTTTGAGTACTACACACGTCACGTTCAAGGTGCTTCGTTCGGGACGAAGTTCGAAGGACTGAAAGTCAGCAAGGAACTGCCCGAGCAAATCGGTGGACTTTATCACGCTGGCTCTGTTGGAATCATCATGAGCGGTTGGTTGGGCGCCGTGAACTATGGCGTGATTGTTTCCAACGACGTCGACAAGCAATTGAGTCTCGCTGCGACCACGTAGTTTGCCCTTCCCCATCATGTGAATTCACTCGGCGGGCTGGCTCTTGTAGAATGTCATGATGGATTCATCCTCAGATTGTTTCGCCTTCGAGAGGGCAACATCATGACTCGACCCGCAGACAATTTACAGCAGCGTTTGCAATTGAACCGAAGACACTTTTTCAGTCGCACAAGCACTGGGCTGGGTGTGGCTGCGTTGTCCTCATTGCTAGGAACAGCGAATGCCGCGAATTCGGGCGTCGCTGGCTTTCCGAATTTCGCTCCGAAGGCTAAGCGAGTCATCTATCTATTCCAAAGCGGTGCGCCTTCGCAGATGGACTTGTTCGATTACAAGCCAACATTGAAGGACCTCCGAGCGACAGAGCTGCCGGATTCGATTCGCCAAGGGCAACGGCTCACTGGCATGACCTCCAAGCAAGAGAGTTTTCCGGTTGCGCCGTCGAAGTTTGCATTCAAGCAGCACGGTGAGTCGGGAGCATGGCTCAGCGATCTGATGCCGCATACCGCTAAGCTTGCTGATGAGTTGTGCTTTATCCGGTCGATGCACACGGAAGCCATCAATCATGATCCCGCGATTACATTCTTCCAGACGGGTGCGCAGTTGGCCGGACGCCCGAGCATGGGGTCGTGGCTTTCCTACGGACTTGGGAGCGAGAACAAGGACTTACCCGCATTCGTTGCGATGGTTTCCGGCAGTGGCGGCCAGCCGTTGTACGATCGATTGTGGGGCAGCGGTTTTTTGCCCACAAAGTATCAAGGCGTCAAGTTTCGATCAGTCGGCGATCCCGTCTTGTACCTTTCCGATCCTCCAGGATTCACAAGGCAGCAGCGTCGACGGTTCCTTGACGATTTGTCACAGCTCAACGAACTTCAATTGAAGGAGTTTGGTGATCCGGAGATCTCGACGCGAATCGCTCAGTACGAGTTGGCTTATCGAATGCAAACATCGGTGCCCGAATTGACTGATGTTTCGAAAGAGCCGAAACACGTTTTCGAGAGATATGGTGAGGATTCGAAGACACCGGGAACGTTTGCCGCGAATTGCTTGCTTGCTCGCCGCTTGGCCGAACGTGATGTGCGGTTTATTCAATTGTTCCACCGCGGTTGGGATCAGCATGCTCAGTTGCCCGAGAAGATTGGGCAACAGGCCAAGGACACGGATCAACCAACGGCGGCCTTGATTCAAGAATTGAAAGAACGCGACCTACTGAAAGATACGCTGGTCATGTGGGGCGGCGAGTTTGGTCGTACAGTTTACTGTCAAGGTAAGCTGACCAAAGACGACTACGGGCGAGATCACCATCCGCGGTGCTTTACGGTTTTCTTGACTGGCGGCGGGATCAAGCCAGGGGTGACTTACGGTGCCACGGACGACTACTGTTACAACATCACCGAGAATCCTGTGCACGTTCACGATTTGCATGCCACGATGTTGCGCTGTTTGGGGATCGACCACACGAAACTTACCTACAAGTTTCAGGGACGCTACCACCGACTTACCGATGTTCATGGCAATCTGATCCGCGATATCTTGGCGTAGAATCTGCAGTGACCATGAGTGAAGTCGCCCAGGACATCACGGAATTCACCGAGAATCCACTTTCGCCGCTGCAGCGCGAACAGTTGGTTTCGGCGATCAAGTCGGCTCAGAAGATGCGCGGCGCGGCGTCGATGGCGATGTTTAACATCGTGGCTTGTGCATTGTTCGCATTTGTGTCGTTAGCAAGCGTTATTCTTGGCCCGACAGGTTTTGTCATGGGGCTGGGACTAGGCACTGTGGCGATTGTTGAATTGCTTGGTCGCATGAAGCTGAAGCGACTTGACGACAAGGGACCGAAGTTGCTGGCGTGGAATCAATTCGGATTCATGCTGCTATTGGTGGGTTACAGCATTTGGATGTTGTACTCACGGCTCACGGGTCCCAATCCGATGCAGGGTATTTCTTTGGATGCCGAGTTTGGCGATCTGTCATCGGTCATGCCGTCGATGGAATCCTTGTACATCCTGGGGAACATCATCGTTTTCGGTGGATTGCTTTTGCTGAGCATTGTGTTTCAAGGCCTGAATGCATTGTTTTACCGCAAGTGTGCGAAGCAGATGGCAGGCTTTGTTAATACAACTCCAGAATGGGTGATGGATCTGTTGAAAAGTGGCAAGCTGATCTAAGCTAGCTCCCAAACGATACAGTAGAAAATCGATGTTTCAGAGACTGTTGATACTGGTTTGCTTACTCACGCCGAGCGTTCTTGCGGCGGATGATGTCCGCGTGATTGACGTTGATGGAGCAAAGCAATTAGGCGAGCTAAAAGCTTTCGACAGCACATCGATTCGCGTCGGCGACACGCCAGCATTGAACGTTGACGACGTCATCGCGATCGATTTCGATCAACCGCACCGTCAACAAAAGAGTGCAGCTCGCGTGATTCTTGCCAACGGAGATGAGCTGTATCTGCAAATCCAAAACATTGACGAAGACGAAATGACGGCCAAGTGGAGTGAACTTCGGGACTTACCCGACGTCATGATTCCGCTGGAGACGATTCAGGGAATTATATTTCGCCAAGCAACTCGGCGCGAGCTGGCTATCAAATTGCTGCGTTCGATTGTCGATCACAAGAAAGAGACGGACGCGATCACACTGCTCAACGGAGATCAAGTGAGTGGCGAGTTCCAAGGACTTGATGCAGACGGCGTCTCTTTAGATTCCGCTGTTGGCGTGACTCAGATCAAGGTGACAGACATTCGCCTGTTGGCAATGAATCCCGAATTGGTCAGCTTTCCACAGGCAAAGGGACGACGATTTGTTGTGCAATTAACGGATGGCTCGCAGCTTACGTGCAGTTCGTTGTCTCTGGCTGCGGAATCAAAGCTCGAAGCCAAGTCCGCCTTTGGTACAAGTTTCCAAGTCCCAACTTCCGCCATTCAACGAATTCGATGCGTTGGTGGAAGAGCCATCGATGTGTCCGACTTGGAGCCGACCCAATCGAAGACGGCAAGTTTCCTTGGTGGTAATGGAAAGGCCGTTCGGCTTGATCGCAATGTTCTCGCCGCGCCGTTGATGTTGGGTGGTCGTCGCTATAGTAAGGGGCTTGGAGTTCAAAGCCGGTCTGAACTGCACTTTGATTTGGACGGCAAGTTTTCAGCGTTTCGTGCAACGATCGGAATCGATGATGCCGCACAAGGAAAAGGCAGTGTCGTCTTCCGGATTTTGGTTGACGGAAAGGTGGCTTACGAAAGCGGCTTGATGACGGGAAAGTCGGCGCCGGTTGACGTTCCTGCTGTCAAGCTCGAGGAAGCACAGACGATAACCTTGACGGTTGATTATGGTGAGTACGGCGACATCCTGGATTACGCGAACTGGTGCGATGCCATCCTTATCCGCGCAAAGTAGCTTGGCAGAGGCGATGTAGGGCGGATTGCTAATCCGTCCGTTCTTGTGGTCGGATTGGGCAATCCGACCTATGACGTTGCCCTATGCCGCTTTCGATTTTGGCTCGGGCACATTCGTCGGCGCTTCGTCCTCACTGTCTGGTTTGGTCGCGGGCACGAATCGTCGCAGCAGTCTTTCCACCGCCGATTTCTTGGTCGACGTTGTCTTCACTTCCGTTGCGTCAGACTTTTGAGCTGGTGCCTCGGAGCTGGAATCTCCTGGCGGCTGATCCTGCGGTTGAGGCTGTTCGTTGCCATTCGAATCCGTGTTTTCGGGAAGAATATCCCCGATGAACTCGCCAAGGTGGAAGATTCGGTTGGGGATTCCGTTCAAGGCATCATTCAAACCTTGCCAGAACAAGTTCATGATCTGACGTTCCGGTTCATCTTCATTCTCGTCTGACTCATCGCCAAGGATCGGTGGCAGGATCGCATCGATGGCATCCATCAACCCGTCCAGAGAATCGCGGCTTTGAGTGCCGGCTCCAATGATCCACTGACGAATCTCGGCAAGCGGATCGAATTCGTCATCGTCGTCCCCATCATCGCCAACCACATTGCGAGCAGCTCTTGCAGCAGCTTCAGCCAAGGCCAGATCTTCTCCCGCCGAGAGTTGCTGCGATAAGTCGACAATCGTTGCGTTGGCGTCACTGTCTTCACCAACTCGCGTCGGGATGTTCTGAACGCCGTATTCCAAGACCAACTCGAAGTTGTCGTTTTGAACCAAACTTCCTTCAAATGTTACGGTTTGAACGCCGTTTGGTGTCACCAAACTGGCACCACCACGGAAGCGACTACCAACACCAACAAGCTGAAGGTTGTATTGGCCGGATTCGGCATTACGAATCGTCAGCGTTTCAATGATCCCATCACCGGTAAAGGAAACGTCGTTACCAATCTCATTGACGAAACCTTGATTCTGCGTAAATCCGGCTTGCCTTCCGGCAGTGTCGGTCACGATGAAGTCCGTCGGATCAACTTGAAGAATGAAGACATTTTCATTCGGGTTCAGCACGATATTGTCCGCACCTTCCAACGCAGCACGTAGCACAAGTGGATTCACGGCGCGAGCGAATCCGCGACCCCGGCCGCGTGCCCCGTTTGAGCCACCGACGATTGGCGGTAGGAAGTTCGCGACGTTGTCAAAGTTTGGATCGGGCTCGCCCAGGTCATTCGGGAACGATTCCTGAATCCGCATGCCAAACGTGTTGTTGGCATTGTTCAAATTCGTTTCGTCCTGTTGCGGCGAGAGTGGAGGTTGCTGAATCGTGACCGAGAGATCTTCAACCTCACCATCCAAGGCTAAGCCGAGTGGTGAGATCGGATTGCCCAACGCATCGAGGCCATCGGACGTGAACCGGAATCGCGCGAATGTCTGTCCGGGCATTGCGTCCATCGGCACCATGAACGGCGGGAAACTGGCTGTCACGGGTTGAGTTGGATCCAGAAACGCTGGCAGCGGCACTTGGTTGTAGATCATCTCGTCGATGTCGAACGAGCCGTTTTGGTCGAAGTCGACCCACGCGCTGACGATGCCGGCCGCCGAAGCTCTTACCCTTGCACTACTCGGGCGGCCTGGTACCAACGCCGTTTGGAAGTCGACGCCGTCCTCGTCATCAAGACCGTTCAAATCGTCTCCCAGCGCACCGATGATGGCGATGTCGTTGGGAGCACCGGAACCGAAGATGGTGTGAGTCGTATAAACTCCCATCTCGAATGGCATCAAGGTAAAGCTGTTCGTTAGGGCCGCTGTGACGTCGAACTCGCTGCCAAGATCGATGAAGCCGTCGCCATTCTCATCATTCAAAATCGTATCGTCTAAATCCACGCCGGCGCCAAGATCTGTTACCAGTTGGTTGAAGGCATCGATCTTGAATCGATTCATTGGTGTTAGCGTGCCACCTTTAGACGTAATTCCAATGAACGTGTTGTCAGTCGCTCCGCTGCCACCAGCATCGGTGATGAACAAGACCTCGTCACCGCCGGTAGTGAATAAGCGTCCGCCGCCGTCATCCAATGTATCATCATTGAAGAACAAATCGGCGTCGAGATAGCGAGCCAACTCGAAGTCCGCGCTCATCGTCCCCGTGTTGGTGATCATGTATGTCTGAGTCAGCAGCGAGCCATTTCGAACTCCCAAGGCGTCAAACGTCTCGGTGATTTCCTGAGTCAGCGTGAAGGCCAAGTCACCGATCTGGAAGTTCGAGTTCGACTCTTGATTCATGAAGCCACGAATGTTGCTGACGCTTGTGGCGACCGAATCTAAACGAGAACGTGAACCCGTCGAGCCCATTCTGAAGAAAACGTCGGAATCAAATGTTGTCGTGCCGGGTTCAACCATGCCTACCGGGTCGTAAACAGCACCACTGAATTGCCCGGTCGCGTTGGGCGAAACGTCAATCGTTCCGTCGCCCATTCCATTGGTTAACTGGTGCGTCATACCGACGTCCATGCCCATGCCGCTATCGATAGCCGGCCCAAGTGCTGATGCTTGAGCTTGCATCGGTGGCAGCCCATCGGCTTCAGCATCGATGCGATTTCCCAGGAAGAGTCGCGAATCGATCTCGTGTCGCGGGCCGTTGTCTTCAAGCAGCGTCCGGAAGCCTTCCGGCGCATCACCGAAATCTTGCCCTAAATCCGCGACGGAAACGTTGAAGGTCTCGGTATCGAACAAGCCGGGATCGCCGTTGTCAGTTGCTCGAACGGTGATCGGCACGGTTGCTGGGCCGACATTGTTTGGTGGAACGTAGGTCAAGACGCCCGTTTGCGGATCGATCGAAGCACCCGGTGGTGGAGAATCGATACTGTAAGTAATCTGATTCGCGGCAACGCCTTCGCTGGGGCGTGCACTTCCGAGCGAAGAGATATACACAGTCGTGTCGAGAGACGAATCCTGCGTATCGGCGACAATTAAAGTCAACGTGTTGTTTTGCGCGCCGTCTCCAACAAACATCTCGAATTGCAACCGCGGCATTCCGCCTGGAGCCAAAACACCGTCGAGTTCTGTTCCGGGAATTGCTGCAAAGTCGGGGTGATCCACGTTGGCGGGAAGTCCATTCACCGTTGCGATGTTTTCATCGTTAAGGAACAGACCAAAGCCATCAATGAAGCTCGAGTTCACGAATTCGGGAAATTCTTCCGATCCGTAAACGACCTCGAAGAATACAGTGTCAAAACCGGGTTGCAGGTCGAAGTGAATGTCTAACTGGGTGACATCGTTATGATTGAACGTGCCACCGGTGACTTGGTCAAGCAGCATTTCTTGGGCTGGTGTTGTCGAGACACCAAAGTTGGTTGTTTGACCAGTCAAGTCATTGGGACCAGATTCGTAATCACGGACGTCGCCACTACTGATGACAATGCCTTCGCCGAACAGATCGTAGATTCCTGGAAGGCGACCAGCGTCAAACGTTCCCGATGAAACGGCTCCGCCGGTATTCGTTTGGCCAAACAACTCGGATCCAGTGACCGTCAAACCACTCGAACCGCCACCGGTTAGGACGCTGGCAAGAGTGCTGGCATCAGTCTCGGGAGTGATCGTTAGCATCGCGTTCGGGGCGTTTCCGCTGTCAACGGCGTCCAAGTCCGGATCGTTGGCAACAACAGGAATCACCAACGCTTCCGTTTCGTTGGTCATCTGATTGCCGATCGGATCGATCACCGGCGGGCTGTTGACCTCAAAGATGGTGATATTGAACTGCTGAGAATCCATCAGCGGGTTCGTGGGATCGTCGTCGGACAAGGTCACGGTGGCTGACAAGAACGCGGGGCCTTGATCTTCTGTGGGCGTGAAAGTGAACTGGCCCGTCATCGGGTTAATGCTGGCTCCTGGAGGGGCATTCATTAATCCAAAGATCAAGCCATCGTTGTCGATGTCCGAACCAGTTGCAGTGAACGAGAGCGTCGATCCTTCGTCGACTTCTTGGTCTGGAATGACGTTCAAAACTGGTGGGAGATTGTCGACGACGTTGATTTGTACCGTGCCAGTACTGAATGCCGTCTCCTCGTTATCGTCTGACGTCTCGATGCCCAAGAAAAATGATGACGTGGTCATCGAATCCAGCTCGGCGGAATTGCCGACCGTGATATTCCCGGAGAGATCGTCGATCTCAAACACGTCGTCGTTAGGCCCGTTGCCGCCAACAATTTGGAAAAACGGCGTGTCACCTTCAGGATCGAAAGCTGTGACCGTGCCAACATCCTGACCGTCTTGGAATTTGTCGCTGATTGTGAAGACCGCGAAATCGAGCCGCGGGGCGTCGTTGACGGGAGTGACGGAAATCGGAACGGTATCCGTATCGCTCAGCGCTCCGCCGTCGCCATTGTTGCCAAGATTGTTGGCATCAATGGTTAACGTATCGTTGCCATTGAAATCAAAGTTTGGCGTATAACGGAGTCCATTCAAACGAGCGTTGAGCGTTGATACCGTGCCTTGCACTGTAAAATCGCTGCTGAAGTTTGCACCGCTTATGAATGACAATCCCAGTGAACTCGGCAATTGCAACGTTCCGCTGTTCACACGTAGTCGCACTTGAATGTTGTCCGGATCGGCGTCGGGATCACTCACTTGGATTTGATTCATGTTGCCGGAGCTGAACGTCAGCGTCGTGTCCTCGTCGACGATTTGAGTGCCCGGAACGGTCAACACAGGCGGATCATTGTTGTTCGACGGAGCGTTGAGGATGTCAACCGTTTCGAACATTGAGTAGTTGACTGGTTGCCGCCCGTTGACGGCGATTTGTGTTCCACTGTCTGTAAATGCCTGATTCTGGACGTCGACTGTCAACAAATCGCCACTTGAGTGGGGTCCACCGTTCAAGGTAAACGGCGAGGTCGCGGAAGGCGTGACATTAAACGTGTCATTGCCGGCGTTGCCATGAATGTCCAACGAGCCAGTGAAAGTCGTATCCAGTGTGTTGATGTTGACGGTGTCATTGTCCGGGCCGAGAGTCGCCGACAATGAGCTCGAAGGCCCTGCGAACTCGTAATCAAACGCCGAATTGAAAGTCATCAAGCCATCGTTGTTCGTTCCGCTATCGGCAAGCGTTGTCGTGACATCGCCTGGTGTAAGAAAATCAAAGCGGCGCGTCACTGCCGGCACGGTGTCGACAAAGGAACCGAACATCGCCGCGGAAATCAACGAACCGTCGAAGTTCAAACTTGCGCTGGTTGTTGAAGTCAAACCAGCGATTGCGGAGCTGACACTACCGTTGCGCAACAACAGTTGATTGTTGGTGGCATCGCCTGAGCCATCCAGAAAAGCGGAGTTTTGGCCCAATGGCGACCCATTTTGGAAATCGAAGATAAAGGTGTCGTCGTCGTTCGAGCCCAACAAGCCAAGCGAGTTGTTACCTTGGTCGTCCTCGCCGAGGTAAACCGTTGTTCTGCCGTTTACCGTCAGCGACGAAAACATGAAATCGCCGCCGAGTAGCACGTTCGCTTGACCGGATGCGTCGCTGTTGTTGCCAATCAAGAGATCATGGATGCCGTCGCCATTGGCGTCCGCTGTACCAAGAGCTGGCTCGTCGGAAAACGTATCGATTTGGAAGCCCTGAACTCCGTCAGCAACCGAATTAATGCTTCTTACCACCGCTGAACTGGGTCCGCCAAACACTCCAAACGCCGCATTGAAATCCTCAGTTCCAACAAACACATCGTTGAACCCGTCGTTGTTGAAGTCACCGGCGGCTAATCGCTTACCAAGCGCTTGGAAGGGGGCGGTGCCTTCGAGCGTGAAGCCGTTCGTTCCGTTAATCGAACTGACAGTAAACGTAGCCGAGTTTGTCATGCTGCCAAAGATGGCATGCACCTTTCCGGCTTCGATCATCATGCCGACTCTCGCGATTGGCGATCCAATCACAAGGTCGTCGATGTTGTCGCCATTGATGTCACCACCGTTTAAGACTTGTTCGCCCATCTCCTCGCCGGTGATTCCAAAGACCGTGAAGCCATTGTTGCCGTTCAAACCGGAGAGTGTTGGCAATGTTTGATTCGTTCCAAACACGACAAAAGCGGCACCTGTCAGCGAGTTTGCTCCCGTAGCTCCAATGATTAGGTCGTCGATGCCGTCGCC